>JANYFF010000512.1 GCA_025362825.1 Polaromonas sp.
CAGGCCGCGCAGGGTGTAAGCCTCAAGCTCATCAAGCTGGGTGGCACGCAGGCACTGGTGGATGCAGGGCGACTGTGCCTGTCGCTGGGCCTGCGCGTCAACCTGGCCTGCAAAGTATCTGAAACCACCATCTCGGCAGCAGCCACGGCACACGCAGGTTTCGCGCTGCGCGAGGTGGCCTGGGGGTTCAGCATGTCCAACCGCTATCTGGCGCAAGACGTCTGTGACCAGCCGCTGCAACCCCGCGATGGCGCGGTCAGCATTGACCAACTGGACCGCCCCGGCCTGGGCTATGCGCCCGATACCGCGCGCCTGCAAGAGTTTGCCAGCCGGGCATGGCCCCCGCATGAGTTCTGAAGACTTCACTCATCTCAACTGAACAGGAAACAAAAATCATGGCATTTTCCAAACTACTTCAGCGTGCTTCGTCAGGCGTTGCTGTTACAGCTTTTGCCACGGTGACGGCGCTGTCGGCACTGCCCGCCTATGCAGCCTGGCCGGACAAACCGATTCGACTGGTGGTGCCGTTTGCGGCCGGCGGTCCGTCGGACGTACTGGCCCGCGGCATCGGCCAGAAGTTAAGTGCCTCGCTGGGCACGCCCGTGCTGATCGACAACAAACCCGGCGCAGGCACCAACCTGGCCGCCGATCTGGTTGCCAAGTCGCCGGCTGATGGCAACACGCTGTTCCTGATGATGGTGGGCACCCAGGCCATCAATGAAGCCATGTATCCGAAGATGAGCTACAACACCGTCAAGGATTTCGCCCCGGTGACACTGGTTGCATCGTCGTCGCTGATGCTTGTGGCGCATCCGTCCTTGCCGGTCAAAAACCTCAAGGACCTGGTGGCTCTGGCCAAGGCTAGCCCGGGCAAGTTGAACTTTGGCTCGTCTGGCTCGGGCACGCCCCTGCATCTGGGCGGCGAGCTGCTCAACAACCGCGCGGGCACGAAGATCGTGCATGTGCCCTACAAGGGTGCCGCGCCGGCGCTTAATGACGTACTTGGTGGACAGATCGAGCTGGCCATGGTCGGTACGCCATCGGCCTTGCAATACATCAAGTCGGGCAGACTCACGCCCATCGGCCTGACCAGCGCGCAGCGCAGCGCTCTCGCGCCCGATGTTCCCACCATTGCCGAGACATTGCCGGGCTATGAAGTCGAACTGGTTTATGCCATCGTGGCGCCAGCAGGCACGCCAAAAGACGTGGTGGCGCGCCTCAACACCGATCTTCACAAGGCCTTGCAGGATCCCGAATTGCGCGACAGGCTGCTCGGCCAGGGCTTTGAGGTGCGTAACAGCACGCCAGAACAACTCGGCACCTACATCCAGGCAGAAATCGCCAAGTGGGCGCCTATCGTGAAGCAAGCAGGCGTCAAGCCAGAGTGATCCCTGACCGCTTCCAACTTACCTCAAGCTACGCAACAACCTGATCCACGACCACGGTAATTTCATGCAAAAAACTGCTCCTGCCTCCGACACGACACCCACCCCCACCAAGCGCATGATCGGCCCCGTCATTCGCCTGCACCCGCAGGACAACGTGGTAGTGGCGCGGCTGGACGTGCCCTTGGGCATGTCGGTTCTCAGCGAAGGCTTCACCAGCCGCAGCCAAGTGCCGGCCGGCTACAAGATTGCAGCGCGCAAGATTTTGAAAGGCGAGCCGATCCTGAAGTACAGCGTGACGGTGGGTTTTGCCAACGTAGACATCGAAGCTGGCACCATGGTGCACAGTCACAACACTGAGTTCCGGGAGTTCGACCGCGACTACGCGCACGCCAGTGCCTACAAGCCTGTGCAGATGCTGCCGGAGGACCAACGTGCCACTTTCCAGGGCTATGTACGACCTAACGGAAAGGTCGGCACGCGCAACTTCATCGGCATTCTGTCGACAGTAAATTGCTCGGCTACAGTGGTGAAAAAAATTGCCGAATGGTTCACGCCCGAGCGGCTGGCGGACTACCCCAACGTTGATGGCGTGGCGGCCTTCAGCCACAGCATCGGCTGCGGTATGGAAATGACAGGTGAGCCCATGCAACTGCTGCGCCGTACCATGGCCGGCTATGCACGCCACCCTAACCTGGCAGCTGCCATGGTGATCGGCTTGGGCTGCGAACGTAATCAGCTCAAGGGCCTGATGGCTCAGGAGGAGCTGGAGGCCAGCCCCACGCTGCACACCTTCATCATGCAGGAAACCGGCGGCACCCGAAAAACCATTGAAGCTGGCATTGAAGCCGTACGCGCCTTGCTGCCCGCAGCCAACGCGTTCAAGCGCCGGACGGTCAGCGCCAGTCACCTGATGGTTGGCCTGCAATGCGGCGGCTCCGACGGGTTCTCGTCGATCACGGCAAACCCGGCATTGGGAGCAGCGGTAGACATCCTGGCGCGCCATGGCGGCACCGGGATTTTGTCGGAAACGCCAGAGATCTACGGCGTGGAGCACACTCTGACGCGCCGCGCAGCCAGCCGCGCCATCGGCGAAAAGCTAATCGAGCGCATCCGCTGGTGGAAGGATGAATATTCGGTAGGTCGCGACGTGCAGATCAACGGCCAGGTGAGCCCCGGCAACCAGGTCGGGGGCCTGGCCAACATCTTTGAAAAGTCGCTGGGCTCATCCATGAAAGGCGGCACCGGCCCACTGATGGAGGTATACCGCTACGCCGAACCAGTGACAACGCCAGGCTTCGTATTCATGGACACCCCGGGGTTCGACCCTGTTTCCGCTACCGGCCAAATCGCCGGTGGCGCCAATCTTATTGCCTTCACAACCGGTCGAGGCTCCATGTTCGGCTCCAAGCCCGCACCCTGCATCAAGCTCGCTACCAACAGCCCGATGTACCACCGGCTGGAAGAGGACATGGACGTCAATTGCGGCGAAATTCTGGACGGTACGGTTTCCGTCGAGGAAATGGGCCAGCGCATCTTCGAGCTGTTTCTGCGCACGGCGTCAGGTGAAGCCAGCAAGAGCGAACTGCTTGGGCTGGGTGATCACGAATTTGTGCCCTGGCAAATCGGCGTTATGAGTTAAGGCATCGGCCATTCGCGCGCAATCCACAGCAAACCAGCGAAATTTGGGTGCGGGCTTTTCGCCCGACGCACGCGCTGTTTGCGGCCGTCGTCCAACGCGATCAACCGAAGTCTGCCGTTTGCACGAGTATTCCCTGGGCGCTATAAAAAGACGCGCCAAAGGCAAGTGCGGCTGCATTAGTGCCCCCTGTCATCAACGTTTCACACGCCCAGAATAATCTCGCGCCTTTAAGCAAAAAAGGTAGCGTGATGAAATTATCGGTAGGAAGAACTGGCCCATGGTCACTGGCTGGTGTGGCACTTGCTGGCGCAATGCTTCTCGGCGCATGTGGAGGCGGTAGCGACACACCGAGTAGCAATGTGTCACTGTCGGGCTCGACATCGCCCGTGGTCACGCCAACGGTGGCGCTGTCCGCGCCCGTCCTGACTTTCGTTTCACCGCAGGAAAGCCTTGACCTCGCCAATTACACACTGGTGGCCAAGTACCCACTGGTGGTCGGTACGGGTAGCAACCTGCTGGCGTCAGAAGCTTCGGCCGTCACCTACAACCCAGACACCGACACACTCTTCATGGTGGGCGACAGCGGCACCTCCATCACGCAGTTCAGCAATGCCGGCGTGTTGATCGACTCGATGATCCTGCCTGCAGACGCCAGCAAGCCGCAGGGCACGTACTACTACGACACCGAAGGTCTGACCTATGTCGGCAGCGGTAAGTTCGTCCTGGTCGAGGAGCGCTATCGCCAGGCCAATCTGTTTACCTACGCGGGGGGCACAACGCTCAACCCGGCAAGCGTGAAAACCGTCAAGCTGGGTACCACCGTAGGCAATATCGGTATCGAAGGTGTCAGCTATGACCCCCTGACAGGTGGCTTTGTATTTGCCAAAGAAAAAACGCCCATGGGGATTTTTCAGTCAAGCATTGATTTCAATACCGGCACCGCGTCAAACGGTTCGCCCACCACTGACAACTCCGTCAATCTGTTTGACCCGGCGTTGTTGGGACTGCTTGATTTTGGAGATTTGGCTGCCCTGTCCAATGTATTGCCAACGACAGCGCCGGACTACAGCCATTTGATACTGCTGAGCCAGGAATCTGGCCGCATCGTCAAAGCAGATCGCTCCGGCAAGATCTACAGCCAGCTTGACTTTGAGCTGGCCTCGCAAACCGAAGGCATCACCTTTGACAAGCAGCTCAACATGTACACCAACAACGAGCTGGGCACCGGCGGCACGTCAGGCCCCGAGCTGTGGGTCTGGCAACCCACCCGCTCTGCGGCCGCAGTAGGCCGGGGCAGCAACCTGTACCTGACCTTCAACGCTGATGTGGTGCGCGGCAGCGGCAACATCATTTTGAGCAACGGCTCCACCGACGCGCGCACCATTCCCGTGAGCGACACGGCACAGGTTCAGATCACTGGCAAGACTGTCATGATAAACCCGGCAACCGACCTCACTGCCGGTGGCAGCTATTCAATCCAGTACGCAACAGGCGCCTTCAAAGGCTCTGACGGTACATTAGCGCCAGCCGTTGGCAGCGCCAGCACCCTGGCCTTCACCACGGTGGCCGACATCACGGCGCCGCGCCTGGTAACAAGCACGCCGGCGGACAATGCCGGCGCGGTTACCGGCAGCCGAATCACACTGAGCTTTGACGAGGCTGTGCGTGCGGGCACCGGCACCATCACCATTAGCAACGGCGGCTCTGACGTTCGCGTCATCAACGCGGGCGACACTGCACAGGTCACCATCTCGACCAGCACGGTCAGCATCAACTTGAGCGCCGACCTGCTCGCCAGCACAGCGTATTTCGTGACTGTTTCGGCCAACGCGCTGTCCGACCTTGCAGGTAACCGCTATGCGGGTTTCACAGATCCGACACGCTTGAACTTCGCGACAGCTTCGGCCGCGCCACCGCCAACGCCCAGCCTGCTTATCACCGAACTGAACTCCAACGCTGGCGGCGGAGACTTCTTTGAGCTGTACAACTATGGATCGACCTCGGTTGACATTGCCGGCTGGAAGTGGGGCGACAACGCTTTCCAGTTTTCGACCTCAACGGTTGCAACCTTCTCGGCGGGCAACGTGATTGCACCGGGCCAGCGTCTGGTAGTCGTCAATGCAGCTGCACCGGCTTTCCGTACCGCATGGGGCCTGCCTGTCGCCTTCCCCGTCGCTGCCACTGATATTTTGGGTGCTGGCCTGGGCAAGGGTGATGCGGTGGTGGTGTATGACGCTTCCGGCACGGTCATGGCATCCCTGAACTACGGCGCAGACGCCTCCGACTTCCCGCATGCCCTGCCTTCAGCTGGAACGACTTTTGTCAGTAATCCCACTCAGCATGCTGGTCCTGCCTTTGGGGCAACATCGGGTTCCGGCGACGGCGTCTCCCTCGTATGGGACGGCGTCTCAACTACCAGCCCAACCTACAAAGCGGCAGTCGTTGGTGTTTTAAATGGCTTTGCACAGCCCGCCGCGTCAGCAAATATCGGCTCACCAGGACAGTAGGCTTCAGGGTTTAAAGCCCAGACACAAACAGCCGCACAGAAAAGTTCTGTGTGGCTATTTTTTTTGTTGCAGCAGCTTGAAACTAAATTAGCAAAGCCACCGCTGCAGAAAAACTGAAAAAAGCCAGCACGGTCGACAGCAAAATAATGCGCGCGATGCGGCCGTTGTCGGCGCCAAAGCGTTCAGCCAGCAGTGCCACATTGCTGGCACTGGGCAGCGCGGCGACAAGCACCACGACAGTCAATGCAAAGCGATCCAGCGGCAGGCCCAGCGCGATGGCGCCCATACCAATCAGTCCCACCAGCACCGGATGCACCACCAGTTTTATAAAAGCTACCGGCACGTAGTGGCTGAAAGGTGTGGGCTGCGTGTTGTTCATTTGTGAGCGCGCCAGCACAGCGCCGATGGTGAACAGCGCAACTGGCGACGCGGCGTCGGCCAGCAAGCCTACGGTCTGCATCACTGGCGCAGGCAGCGCCAAGCCGATAGCAGATGACAGACCTCCGAGCAGAATAGCCCAAGGCATGGGGTTGAGGGCCACGCCCTGGAGAGCCTTTTTGGCGGCGACTTCGGCACCATGCACGTCGGCTGAATCGAAGCGCGACAGCGCGATGCAGAGCGAGCTGGTCACCAGCAAATCCACCACGAGTGACACGATGGCTGGCCCGGCCGCTTGGGCGCCAAGCAGTGCGACAAGCAGTGGCACGCCCA
>JANYFF010000532.1 GCA_025362825.1 Polaromonas sp.
GTCAACCGCTACCACTCGCTGGCGATTGAAAAATCGTCATGTCCTGATGTGCTGGCTGTAACTGCATGGACGGATGATGGCGAGATCATGGGGGTGCGCCACAAGACCTTGCCGGTACAGGGGCTGCAATTCCACCCGGAATCCATCCTGACCCAGCACGGTCACGCGATGCTGAAGAACTTCATGATGCAGTCTGCGTGAGTAGTATTGCTATTTATTTAATAGCTGCAGACGCAAGGATTGCCGGGGCTGCAGCCTGATTTGACTCTTAAAAATCGCTTTCAGGTTTAATTTCATGTCAAATTCCCACAAAATCACCGCCAGCGAAGCCTTGCAGCGCACGATTGAGCACCGCGAGATTTTTCATGACGAGATGCTGCACCTGATGCGACTCATCATGAGCGGCGAAATGTCACCGGTCATGATGGCCGCGCTCATCACCGGGTTGCGCGTCAAGAAGGAAACCATGGGCGAAATCACCGCCGCGGCGCAGGTGATGCGCGAGTTTTCAACCAAGGTAAACGTCGCCGACAAGACCCACCTGGTCGACATCGTCGGCACCGGTGGCGACGGCTCGCACACCTTCAACATTTCGACCTGCTCAATGTTTGTGGCGGCGGCAGCGGGCGCCAAGGTCAGCAAGCACGGCGGGCGGAGCGTCAGCAGCAAGTCGGGCAGCGCAGATGTAATGGAGTCGCTGGGTATCAACATCCAGTTGTCACCAGAAGCGATTGCCCATTGCATCGAGGAAGTCGGCGTCGGCTTCATGTTTGCGCCCAACCACCATCCAGCGATGAAAAACGTTGCCCCCATCCGCAAGGAACTGGGCGTGCGGACCATCTTCAACATCCTCGGTCCGCTCACCAACCCGGCCAGCGCCCCCAACATCCTGATGGGTGTGTTTCACCCCGACCTCGTCGGCATTCAGATACGCGCGCTGCAGCGCCTGGGCGCCGAGCACGCGCTGGTCGTCTATGGCAAGGACGGCATGGACGAGGTCAGTCTAGGCGCGGCCACCGTGGTGGGGGAGCTGAAAAATGGCGAGATCACCGAATACGAAATCCATCCCGAAGACTTCAAACTGCCGATGTCCAGCAACCGCGCATTGCGGGTGGAAACCCCCGAACAGTCCAAAGCCATGCTGCTCGGGGTGCTCGACAATCAGCCCGGCGCGCCGCGCGATATCGTCATCCTCAATGCCGGTGCGGCGTTGTATGCAGCCAATGTGGCGGCATCGGTGCGGGACGGGATTGACAAGGCGCGCGCTGCGCTTGAATCCGGTGCGGCCAAGGCGCGCCTCGAACAACTGGTAGCCCTGAGCCAGCAACTGGCGAGCTGATTTCAAACAACCAAGGCGATACTGAAACCATGTCGGACATCCTGAACAAAATAGTTGCTGTCAAGCACGAAGAAATCGCTGCAGCCATCCAGCAGAAGCCCCTGGCAGCGATGCGCGCAGATGCCGAGTCCCGCGTTTTGACGCGCGACTTTGCTGGCGCGCTGCGCAACAAAATCGCTACAGGGCAGGCCGCCGTGATTGCCGAAGTCAAAAAAGCCAGCCCCTCTAAAGGCGTGCTGCGCGCAGACTTCATTCCAGCCGACATTGCGCAAAGCTATGCGGAATACGGCGCGGCGTGCTTGTCGGTCCTGACGGACAGGCAGTTTTTCAAAGGCGAAATCGACTACCTGAAGCAGGCCCGGGCGTCGTGCAGCCTGCCGGTGCTGCGCAAGGACTTCATGGTTGATGCCTACCAGATCTATGAGTCGCGCGTCATGGGTGCAGACTGCATTTTGCTGATTGCCGCCATCTTGGATGACGCGCAGATGAAGGACATGGAGGTGCTGGCCAGGTCGCTTGACATGGCCGTGCTGGTTGAAGTGCATGACGAGGCGGAACTGGCGCGCGGGCTGAAACTCAAGACGCCACTGATCGGTATCAACAACCGCAACCTGAAGACTTTTGAGGTATCTCTGGATACCACCCTGAACCTGATCGGTCAGGTGCCTGCGGACCGCATCCTGGTAACGGAATCCGGCATTTCAACGCCCCAGGACGTAAAGCGCCTGCGCGAAGCGAAGGTCAACGCTTTTCTGGTGGGCGAGGCTTTCATGCGGGCTGATGATCCTGGTGTGGCGCTGGACCAGATGTTTAAAACCGGGGTTTGATTCCAGCTATGGAAAACGTCGCCCGGGATGCCGCAGGGCAATTGAGCGAAGTCGATCCCGCGGACTGGCCTGTCGCGCCGGGCTGGCGCGGCCTTGTTGACAGCTTTTTTGCAGGCAGCACAGGTCTTGCGCTGCTGGATTTTCTGCGGAGCCGGCTGTCTGCTGGCGCGGTGATTTTCCCGCCGCGGCCGCTACGTGCTTTGGAGTTGACCCCGCCGGAAGCCGTTCGGGTCGTCATCCTTGGCCAAGACCCTTACCATGGCCGCGGTCAGGCTGAGGGGCTGGCCTTTTCCGTAGCGCCGGGGGTAGCCTTGCCGCCCTCCCTGCGTAATATTTTCAAGGAGCTACAGCGCGATCTGGGTACGCCGCCACCAAAGTTTCCGGTGCCGGGAGGCAGCCTGGTGAAATGGGCAGCGCATGGGGTGTTGCTGCTCAACACTTGTTTGACTGTCGAAGAGGGCCAGCCCGCCAGCCATGCCAAAAAAGGCTGGGAAGTGTTTACCGATGCGGTGATTACTCACGTTTCGGGCGGCGAACATCCGGTGTTGTTCATGCTGTGGGGTGCGCATGCGCAGGGCAAACGGACGCTGATAGACGAAACGCGCCACAAAATCCTTGTTGCCAATCATCCGTCGCCCTTGTCGGCGTTGCGGCCGCCGCTGCCTTTCATGGGCTGCGGTCATTTTTCGCAAGCTCGCGACTGGCGCGAGCAGCATTCGAGCCCCTGACTCGCTATTGTTTTAATAGCTGCAGTTGGAGGATTTGCGGGGGCTGGGGCAAAGTTGTGTTGGTAGTCCCTGCGGTTGAGGCATCAATGGGACGCATTTTGAGGAATTTCGACATACAAAGTCACTCCAGCGGTCATAAAACCGTGGCATAATCCGAGGTTCGCTTGAAGGATGGGTGTCCGAGTGGCTAAAGGAGGCAGACTGTAAATCTGCTCGCTAACGCGTACGCTGGTTCGAATCCAGCCTCATCCACCATTTTGATTTTGGCAAGCGGCCAATACGGGGCAAAAGCCGCAGGGCGTGTTCTGGATTGCGGGTAATTCGGTGCGAGTGATTTTCAGAGCTGCGCGGGAGTAGTTCAATGGTAGAACCCTAGCCTTCCAAGCTAATGACGCGGGTCCGATTCCCGTCTCCCGCTCCATGATTTTTATGGAGGCTCTTGCTGATTGCGGCAGAAGTTAGGTTTGGCCCATTTGGCTCAGTGGCAGAGCACTCCCTTGGTAAGGGAGAGGTCCCGGGTCCGATTCCCGGAATGGGCACCATATTTTGAGCGAGCGCAGCGAGTGTTGCGGTTCGCGGTAATAACGCAATTTAAAGTCGTTATGAACTGGTTTTGTAACTCTTTATAAATTTCTGGAGTTGAAAAAATGGCAAAAGGCAAATTTGAGCGGACCAAGCCGCACGTCAACGTCGGCACGATTGGCCACGTCGACCACGGCAAGACCACCCTGACAGCGGCGATCACCACCGTGATGGCGGCCAAATACGGCGGC
>JANYFF010000557.1 GCA_025362825.1 Polaromonas sp.
GGCCAGTGCAGTCCTAGCCCTTCTCCAGTCCAGTAGGTTCCAAAAGAAGTCAGCAGCACCCCTACGCAAAATTTAAGAGTGTTTTCTGGCACGGTTGAAAGTGGTCGATGCAAAACGCCGCCTAGAGCCACGACCAACAGCAGTGCCAATCCGGCACCCACCATCGCAGGAGCCAAAAGTGTGCCGTTAGCGCCAAGAGCGATGACAATAAAAACGACTTCCAGGCCTTCGAGCACAACAGCCTTGAAAGTGGTGATGAATGCCACCTTGTCCAGCTTGTCTTTACTCCCGCCCAACTTGCTCAAAGCCAGAGTTTGCTCGGCGAAAATTTTGCTTTCATCATGCAGTGCAAGTATTCCTGCCGATCGCAAAATTGCTTTGCGGAGCCAACGCAATCCAAACATCAAAAGAAGAACCCCGACGACGAATTGCAAAACAGGCAATGGGATGGCCGACAGGGAGGGTCCTGCAATCAAAATCAAGGCGATCAGGAAAAACAGGCCGGCCACGGTACCCATCAAGGCTGAGCGCCAACCTCTGACCACACCGACAGCCAGCACGATGGTCAACGCTTCCACGAACTCGACCATGGAAGCCATGAAGGAGGCCAGAACCGAAGGACCTGCAGAGGCAAGATTAATCATGTATCTTTATCCGTAGATGTAAAAAGGTCGGGCGACGTTAAGCGAATTTATGCTGGCGAATTTATTCTTTGCGCAGAGTTGGCAATGACAGTCACTCGGAGTCCGGAGGCGGCGACTTCATCGGCGAAAGCAAATGACAATTCCCATCCCATGCGGATGACGATGGCTTGAACAATAGATAGTCCCAGGCCCGAGCCTATCTCGCCACTTCCGACGACGCGATAGAACGGATCAAGAACCCGCTGCCGCTCGTTCAAGGGGATTCCAGGCCCTGTGTCTGTGACCTGCATCCGTACTTGGTTTTCAACAGTGTCGAGTGATAGATCCACCCGTCCACCTCGGGGCGTGTAACGAACTGCGTTGTCGACCAGATTACGGATCAAGGTGATGAGTTCGATTTCGCTGCACACAACACTGGCATCGCTGCTAGCCGTCATGCCGATGTCAATATTTTTTGCTTCTGCAAGCGGGATAGCGTCTTCGAGTACCTGCCTGAAGACACCCTGAATGGACACCTCTGTTTTGGACTCCATGGAGCCGGTCTGGATACGGTTGAACGCCAGTAACTGGTCCAGCAAGTTGCGGTTTCGCGACAACCCTTTTTGTAGCATCTCAAGCCGGTTTCTTGCGGTGACCGACATCTCGGCGTTAGCCAACCGTTCAGCCTGAAGGGCGAGTGCAGTTAGCGGTGAGCGCAGTTCATGCGCTGCGTCGGCCACAAACCGGCTCTGTGCATCCATCGACTGGGACACGCGCGCCAGCAGGCGGTTGATCGCTTGGACAAATGGTCGAATTTCTTTGGGCAACTCATCCGAAGAAAATGAATGCAAAGACTGTTCGCTCCGGCTGTCAATCTCCGTTGACAGCACCGCAATGGGCCTGAAAATTCTTCTGACCACGTCTGCTAGAAGCAAAAGAAGGATCGGGACCAAAATAATAAAAGGCATCAGTGTCCTGAGGGCACTGTTGCGGGCGATTTCATCCCTGACGCCCGTCTCCTGTGCAACTACCAGGCGCTGACCCGATGCCAAGGTTTTAATCAATACGCGGTAATCCTCATCATGGGCCACGATGGTTTGTAGGCCGTCATGAAGATTCGGATCAAGTATCAGCGGCTGAACTGTGCTGGTAGTGATTGCGCTGGTCGTAAAGCCAGGAACTGGAAGAAACTGAATGGTGACTCTGGACTCTTCATCGCTATCAGCCAGGACACCATGGCTTTCAAGCTGCGGTGTTGGCGAAAACTGCCTATCGAATAGCGCAGCGATCTGTTGAAGGACGTCATCCTGCAGCTCGTTCGCCTCATTGAATGCGGCCAGAAAAGAAAAGGTGCCAGCGGCCAGGGCAACCACCAGGATGGCGACAGTGAGCCAGAAAGAGAGCTGCATCTGCAGCGACTCCTTCAAACGCCTTTTGAAACCATCCATCCGGCCCCCCTGATGTTCTTGATGACATCGCTTCCCAGCTTCTTGCGCAAGGTGTGAATTAAAAATTCAACAGCATTGCTTTCAACCTCTTCACCCCAGCCATAAATACGGGTTTCCAGATCGTGACGTGACAGGATGGCACCCGGTCGAACAAGCAGCGCCTGCAGCAGAGCGAATTCACGGTTTGAAAGCTGAATGAAGCCACGGTCGCTGGGTTTGGCTTCGTGGGTTGCGGGGTCCAGCGAGACCCGTCCATTGGACAATATAAGTGTCGCAGGACCGCCCTTGCGCCTAAGCACTGCGCGCATGCGCGCCAATAACTCGGCCATCTCAAAGGGTTTGAGAACGTAGTCGTCTGCACCGCCGTCGAGGCCACGCAGACGGTCAGCCAGGCCATCGCGAGCCGTGATCACCAGTACCGGGGTCGCATCGTTTTTCTGCCGAATGGATCGCAGGACTTCAAAGCCGTCCTTTCCAGGCAGTCCAAGATCAAGCAGCACAAAGTCGTAGGATTCGCTGGCCAGCGTGGTAAGTGCGGTCTGACCATTTTTTACCCAGTCGGCCGCATAAGACGCATCTCGCAACGCGGCCTGTACGGTTTCTCCAATCATGGGATCGTCCTCGACAAGCAAAACCCTCATTTGATTTCCTGAAAGAGTTTTTAGGCCGGCAAGGCGTCAGTGAGCGCTCCTTGCAGCTTTATTTGGAAATAGAAAAACGCAAATCACTATAAAAACCAGAAGGGCAGCGGATGCCGTATACCGACTTAGCGCCAAGCCACCGGACGCCACAGGCTTATCCAGAAAATCCCCTACTACAGCGCCCAGCGGCCGCGTCAGAATAAACGCTGCCCAAAACAGGATTGTGCGGGATATCGCCGTACGGTAATAG
>JANYFF010000589.1 GCA_025362825.1 Polaromonas sp.
GCGTTGTTGACCAGCACGTCCAGGCGACCAAAGACTTCCTTGATGCGGGTAAACAGTGCCGTCACCGACTCCGGATTTCCGACGTCGGTGGATACAGCCAGCGCACGGTCAGTGCCGGACTCCTTGGCAACGCTTTCGAGCGGCTCGATGCGGCGGCCGGCCAGCACCACGCTGTAACCCTCACGCAAAAAAGCCAGCGCTATGGCGCGGCCAATGCCTGTACCCGCACCGGTTACCAGCGCTACCTTGTTGGTTGCCTTGTCATTGGAAGTCATGGAGGTCCTTTGTCTTTGTGTATTGTTTATGTAAGGCGGTGACCCACGGGCTCGCCTCGGCTTTGGATTGTGCCCGAGCTGCCGCAACGACGTTAATTGGGACTCTGGAGCACCAAACTGTCGAAATATGCATCAAAACAGTCCGTAGCCCAGCATTTCGGTCACCTGTAGCTATATTTTTAATAGCAGCTAGAGTTTTCTGTCGTCACCATAGAGCCACGGCATGTCCAGCAGCTTTTCTCCCAGCAGCTTCATCGCTGCATCCCGACCCCAGCGCACGACGCCGCGGGCGTGAAATATCTCGCCGTTGCGCGTGGCCCGCGCCTGCACCCTGGCGTTGCGGTGCCACCGGTTCAGGGCGTAGCGCTGCAGCAGCGTGGGAATGTCAAAAGCACTGTCCTGAGCCAGTTGCAGCACATGCCCCAGCGCCGCGGCGTCTTCAATCGCCATGCCTGCCCCCTGCGCCAGATAGGGTCGCATCGGATGCGCCGCGTCGCCCAGCAGCGCCACGCGGCCCAGCGCGTGCTGGTAGGCGCCCTGCATAGGGTCGCGCTCACAGACCGGCCACAGCCGCCAGGCGCTGATGGCACCGGTGAGGTCCTGCAGTGCCGCGTCACTGTCGGCCAGTGCGGCTGCAAGATCAGCCGCATTGGCACTGTGGTCCCAGCCGTCATCCTGCGCACCGGTGTCGCCCTGCACGATGCCCACCACATTGAGCCATTCACCGCCACGCACCGGATATTGCACAACGTGGAGGCGCGGACCCAGCCAGACCTTGACGTTACGGCTCCTCAGGCGTTCGGGCAAGGTGGCCTGCGCCACCAGCGCACGGTAGGCGAGATGGCCTGAGCGGCGCGGCGGACCGTCGCCCAGCAACTGCTGGCGCACCGTGCTCCAGAGCCCGTCTGCACCCACCAGCGCATCGCCTTCTACCGCCAAGCCGTCATCGGTCTGCACCATGACGGCTTGCGGTGTCTGGGTAAAGCCGCGCAGCGGCCGGTCCAGGTGGAGGATGGCGCTGGTGTGCTGCTGCACGGCTTGCAGCAGCAGGCCATGCAGGTCGGCACGGTGTACACAGGCATAGGGCGCGCCATAGCGCTGCGTCATCACCTCGCCCATCCGTAACTCGCCCAGCAGCTTGCCCGAACCGGCGCCGAAGACCTGCAGCAGATCGGGAAAAGCGGCCACTCCGGCCAGTTGAGCTGCCAGCCCCCAATGGTGCAGTACTCTGACCACGTTGGGGCCAAGTTGCAGGCCTGCGCCGACTTCACTGAAAGCTGGTGCGCGTTCAAACAGGCGCACGTCATGGCCTGACCGTGAAATCGCCAACGCCGCCGCCAGCCCGCCAATACCGCCACCCGCAACCAGCACCTGATTTGTCATGCACAGATTGTGCACAAGCGCGGCAGGCGCCCCGCGGAGCAAACAATCGTCAAGTGGTCATGCCTTACATGGCTGAGACCTGGCTGGCCGGACAAGTCCAGCCAGCAGAGCCTCATCAGGCCTGGCGTTCTGCGCCTGGTTCAGGCAGGGGCATGACCACAGGCAGGGGCGCCAGCAGATCGTCTTCTGCGTAGATTTTTCGATCGGCCGACAGCGCGGAATACTCTCTCCGGGATTTGAACAGGGGATAAAACAACTCGACAAACCAGCGTTCTTTGCCAAAGAGCTTGTCGTCCGTCAGGCCTACCTGCTCAGGGTACTTGCGGGTGATGTGGGCGCTGCCGAACAGCACGTCCCAAAAGAACAGCAGGTTGCCGAAGTTCCCCTTGTAGTGGCCGATGCGATCCTGGTTGGTGATGGCGTGGTGCGCCCAATGGGTGGCGGGTGTGGAGATGGTTCGCTCGATCACCCACATCACGGGGTTCAGCGCCCTGATTTTGTACAACGGCTCGTCCCATCGCACGGCGCTGTGCGCGCCCAGAATCACCGTGAGCTTGATGATGAGGTAGACCATGTACACCTGCGCAAACCCAAGATAGATCAGCACCCCTGAAATCCACAGCCCCGGCATCATCAGGTAGTAAAAAAAATTGTTGCGGTAGGTCACCCGTACGCTCATATAGTGCGCCGTGTGGTGTGCACGGTGCAGCGGCCAGAGCAGCGGGGTGTGCGAGATGCGGTGCCACCAGTACTGCGTCATGTCGTCGCCGACCAGCAGGATGCCAAACATCAGCCACCACGGCATGCTGGACCAGGCCTGTGCATAGCCAGGAAACCACAGATTGCCCGCCTTGGCGGTGATGGAGAAAATCAGCGGCTGTATCAGTGCCAGCAACAGCAAAAACATCACCAGCTCCAGCTTGCCGTCATCCTTTGTCGCCTTGAAGTGGTGGTGCCGCCCGGTCAACAGCTCGGCGCCGGCAAAGCTGAGCATGATGAGCGCGAGAATCACGTTCTGCATGGTGTTCACGGTTGTCTCCTTATTGATTTGCTGCGATTGTTGGCGCTGGATTTTTTGGTGTCCAATGCATTGTTATCGCCGAATTAATGCATCACACGCATATTAAAAGAAGCCACCCATGGATTTGAAACGCCTGAGGCATCTGGTCGCACTGGCCGACGAACGCAACTTTGGC
>JANYFF010000013.1 GCA_025362825.1 Polaromonas sp.
CGTCAGAAACCTACCCGACAGCGTATCTTGAAATCATTGCTATAAATTCAGTAGCAGTATCCGTCCGCAAAAAGGGGGCCCGGCGCTGGTTTGACCTGGATGACCATGCTTTGCAGACCCATGTGGCGGCGTACGGCCCGCACCTGGTGCACTTTGTAGCCAGCACCGCCAGCGCGCAGGCCGGCACCAAAGCGCTGGCGAAACTGGGACTGGATCGCGGCGAGTTGCTGAAGGCTTCGCGGCAGACACCGCACGGTTTGCTGAGCTGGAAAATCACCGTGCGCGAAGACGGCCAGCGGCTTTTTTATGGTGCATTGCCCACGTTGATTGAATGGGGCGGGGTGCACCCTTCTGCCAATCTGCCCGACTCCGGCATCCGGCTCACGGCCCTGCAAGCCAGCCACGCCCGGCCCGAAGACCTGCACGCCGCCTACGAAGCCATCGGCCTGCAGAAGGTTGATATCACCCAGGGCCGCCCGCGGCTGGCCGCCACATTTGAGACTCCGCGCGGCGCCGTGACGCTGGAGTCACACGGAATCTAATGGCCGCGCCTGGCCGAAATTGCCTGGCCCAACACTACGTATTGAATCGCGCGCCAACTGCACAGAAGGCGCACTGTCGGCAGTGGTTGCACCAGTTGCGGCGCGTTGCGAGTGCGCATGCTGCCAAAAATAAATAGGGGTTTCCGAGTATCTGGAAGTCGCAAAATGAGGCAAATGATTTAGCCGTCTATTACCTTAATTTTCAGCGCCGGAATAGAGTGAGGAACAAATTAATTCCCCACCTTCAAGGCCCCGAATGTCGAAAATTATCCACAGCATGCTGCGCGTGCTGGATCTGGAAAAGTCCCTCAAGTTTTACGCTGACTGCTTTGACCTGAAGCCCTCTCATCGACTTGATTTCCCCGGCTTCACGCTGGTGTACCTGCGCAACGCGGAGAACGATGCCGAGATCGAGCTGACCTTGAACAAAGGTCGCACCGAACCCTACACCCACGGCGACGGTTATGGTCACGTCGGCGTTTGCGTACCCGACGCCGTGGTCGACCGGGCTCGTTTGACCGACCTGGGTTACAGCCCTCTGGACATCAAGGAGTTCAAGGCCGATGACAACAGCCTGATTGCCCGCTACTTTTTTATCCAGGACCCGGACGGCTACAAGGTGGAGGTGCTGGAACGGCACGGGCACTACCAATAAAAACCTGGGTTGGTGCGCTCCCATTGCCATGTAAAAGCGCTCAGGACTCGACGAAAAAACCAAACCATAAACGGAGACAACGATGAAAGTCATACCCATCATGGCGGTGCAAACTGCGCTGGCTGAAGGCTGCGGCGAAGACAGTGGCGACGTGCCCAAGCAGAACCTGCCTTTGACCCGGCGCAGTCTGTTGCGTGGCAGCGGCTTGCTGCTGGGCACGCTGGCGGCGGGCAGCACGCTGGCCTTGCTGGCACCGTCCCGCGCCTGGGCGGTAGAACTGAAGACACTCAGCAGCGCCGAGGGCACCACGCTGATGAAGATGGGACGGGTGCTGTACCCGCACGCCAAGCTGCCAGATGCCGTCTACGCCTTGCTCGCCAAGGACCTTGATGCCGGCGCCACCAGCGACCCCAAAACAGCCACGCTGTTGCGCGAAGGTGTTGCCAGTCTCGACAAGGCTGCAGGCGGAAACTTCGCCAAGGCTTCGGCTGCCAGGCAATTGGCGGCTGTGAAGTCAGTCGAAAGCACGCCGTTTTTTGCAGCCGTGCGCGGCAAATGCGTGACCTCGCTGTACGACAACGACATGGCCTTTGCGACCTTCGGGTATCCCGGCTCTTCGTGGGAAAAAGGCGGCTACATCACGCGTGGGTTTCAGGACTTGAAGTGGCTGCCTGCGCCATCGCTGGCTGCGAGTCCGCCGCCATGGATGGGTTAGGTCTGCGACCACTAGCCACACCCGCATCTATCACTCTCCCTTTTCCATCAGGACATAACCATGGCAAAAATTGACAGCAACGACGACAGCGTTGTCGTGATCATCGGCTCAGGCGCAGGCGGCGGTACGCTGGCACACGAACTTTGCGCCAA
>JANYFF010000043.1 GCA_025362825.1 Polaromonas sp.
CCGCTCCACCGCCGCGATGTAATCGGCCTTGGCAAATTCGCGTTCTGCAGGGTAGCCCTGTGATGGCTTGACCACCGGCGCACTGACTGAATACTTCAGTTGCTCCTTGAGTTCGCGCAGACGCTTTTTCGCGTTGGTATAGGCCTCGGGGCTGGCCGGGTCGGCATAGACGATCAGGTAAAGCTTGCCCGACAGGTTGTCGATCACTGCCAGTTCTTCACACTGCAGCAACAGAATGTCGGGGCAGCCCAGCGTATCAGGTGGGCAGGTTTTCTCTAACTTTTTCTCGATATGGCGCACGACATCGTAGCCAAAATAGCCGGCAAGACCCCCGCAAAACCGCGGCAGACCGGGGCGCAAGGCCACCTTGAAACGCTTCTGGTAATCGCTGATGAAATCGAGCGGATTCTGCTTCGAGGTTTCGACGACTTTTCCGTCCGTGACCACCTCCGTCACAGCCTCCGCACCAAATCCCGAAGCACGCAGCAGGGTGCGCGCCGGCAGGCCGATAAAACTGTAGCGGCCAAAGCGCTCGCCGCCAACGACGGATTCAAGTAAAAAGCTGAATCTGCCGCCGTCTTTGGTATGCGCCAGCTTGAGGTAGAGCGACAGCGGCGTCTCAAGATCGGCAAATGCCTCAACCATCAGCGGAATGCGGTTGTAACCCTGGCTTGCAAGACTTTTAAATTCCAGTTCGGTAATCACTTTTGTGTCCTTCGCGAATGAACCACGGTGCAAAGAGCGTGGCCCTGATCATTCAAATAGCCCCTCCTGCCGGGGGCAATATGCGAGCAAACCTCAGTCGGTTTGCCGACGCTCAGGCTTGTGGGCGTGAGCAGCTTCGCCAAGCCCAAGCTCCCCGGTCTGAAAGACCCGGCAGTTTGGTGTGAATGATGCGGAAATCAGGCATTTGAGGCGAAGTGTAGCAAATAGACTTCTGGCAAACCCTATTGCAGTGCCCTGATACGGGCTTGAAAATAGAGACATAAAAAGAACGGTCGTTCTTTTTCAAGAACCAATAAGGAGACTTCCATGGCTTTAAGAAACAAATTTGCTCTGGCGCTGGCTGGCGCCATGGTGTCGCTTGGTGCATTTGCAGCCCAGGTGGATGTGGCGGGCGTCAAACTCGATGACAGCGTTGACCTGCGTGGCACCAAACTTCAGCTCAACGGTGCAGGCATCCGCTACAAGGCGATTTTTAAAGTTTACGTAGCCGCCCTGTATGTCGGCAAAAAAGTGGCCACACCAGAAGAGTTTTACGCGGCCACAGGACCCAAGCGCATGGCCATCACCATGCTGCGCGACATTGACTCCAATGAGCTCGGCAAGGCATTTACCAAAGGCTTTGAAGAAAACGCACCGAAAGGAGAGATGTCCAAATTGATTCCTGGTCTGATCCGGATGGGCCAGGTATTTGCAGATCAAAAGAAACTGATTGCTGGCGACAGCTTCACCACCGACTGGATTCCCGGCACCGGCACCGTCATCACGGTCAAAGGCAAAGTTCAGGGTGAACCCTTCAAGGAACCTGAGTTTTTCAATGCCCTGATGCGCATCTGGTTAGGACCCAATCCCGCCGACTGGAAACTCAAGGAAACCTTGTTGGGCAAAGCGGCCTGAAACGCGTAGATCGAGATTCAGGTGTTTTCAAAGGGCCTTGCCAGCCGCTTTGTCACCTCTGCCAGCGCAACCCGGCCAGCGAATCCACAAAACCATCCGCATCCACACCGCGAATCGGCTCGCCATGGTTGTAGCCGTAGGTGACCAGCACGACCGGGCATCCTGCCGCACGGGCCGCCTGTGCGTCGTTGCTGGAGTCACCCAGCATCAGGGTGCGCCCAGCGAGCGTGCCCAGCGCTTCACAGGTTTTCAGTAGTGGCAA
The DNA here is from genome assembly GCA_025362825.1 of Polaromonas sp. Classification (GTDB taxonomy): domain Bacteria; phylum Pseudomonadota; class Gammaproteobacteria; order Burkholderiales; family Burkholderiaceae_C; genus Polaromonas. The sequence continues at coordinate 1,883 of JANYFF010000043.1, forward strand.
GGGATCGGGTTTTTTGCGCTCAAAAGAATCCCCTCCAAACACCTGGCAAAAAAACCCGCCTAGGCCTTTCATTTTGAGCAGTTCGACCGCGAAGGCACGAGGTTTGTTGGTCAGACACGCCAGCCTGAATCCGGCCGCCTGCAAAGCCTGCAGTCCTTCCAGCACGCCAGGGTAGAGGTCGGCGAAACGGCCATTGACGGCGCTGTAGTGGCGCTGGTAGCTGGCAAACGCCTGGTCAAACAGGGCGGCTGGATCAATTGCTACAGTATTGATAGCATACTGCGCTCGGTTTACCGGGGCCAGAACGTGATTTAGCACTGAAATGATGAGATTCTCAGAACCCTTGCCGACCATGTGTTCAACCACGGCGCGATCCACTTTTGGGGCGCCTGGCAGGGCAAGGTCGTCCAGCATCAGGTTGAGTGCTGCGACAAAGTCACCCAGCGTATCGACCATGGTGCCGTCCAGGTCGACGATGACGGCGTCAAAGGCGGAATGGTTCAAGTTAATAGAGTTCCGAACCATTTAATAAAACCTCGAAGAAAATGAATTTCCCATTTTGGTACAAGTTACTAAAGTACAGAACTTTTTCAGCTCCATGCTGCGACTGCAGGCAGTTGACGCAAACTCGGGCAGTTCGTTACGCTCAAAAATTGGATGGGAATCTGCTCTGATTCACAGCGCCTCCTAGAGTTAATCCCGCTCAAGATCCCACACCAAGTGCGCATCGACCAGCAATCCGTACCAGGCTTTCAGCGCAACCAGCTGAGCCTGCAGGGCACTGTTTGCTGCGGCGCTTGCCTGCCTGCGCGCCAGAAGCAAGGTCTGCAAGTCACCCTCACCTAAAGAGTAAGCACGCTGAGTCAGGTTGGCAATTTCCTGCACAGCTTTCGCACCCTCAGCGGCAATCTGCATGCTTTCGTACGCGCCGCGTGCGGTAGCCAATTCGCCAGCGATCTCGGTTTCCAGTTGCCGGCGTTTGAATTCCAGCGCATGGGTGGCCACTTCCTGCGCTGCAACCGCTTTCGCGCTGCGCGCTGTGCGAAGACCACCCGGCAAGGGAATGCTGATGGTGACACCGGAAATTCTCTCACGACCGCCAACCTCGGAAGCCGTATAAACGCCTAACGTCGGGTCGGGGATACGGCTAGCCCTTTCACGCTCAGCCTGCGCCTCAGTCTTCGCCACCTGAGCCTCCACGATTTTTATTTCATCACTTTCAGCAAGGATCCGCCGGCTCCAGAAACCGTCGTTTTGATCTAGCGCAAGGGGTAACGGCAAGGGAGCTGGTTCTGTAACCAGACCGGGAAATCGCGCAGACAGACGTGCCCGCGAGGTAGATGCCTGTGTTTTGGCATCGTTGGCCAGACGACGTTGCTCGGCGAGTTCAGCTCGGGCAAGGTTGGCATCAAGTCTTGAGGCATCACCGGCCTTAACGCGTTTATCGACCGCCGCAAGGTTGGCTCGAACCGCAGTAAGGCTAGCCTGTGCCAGTGCTTGGGCCTGTTCTGCTGCCAGCCAATCCAGCCACAATGCCATCAATTCGCGCGCTGCGTCATGCACCGATTCGCCGTAGCGGGCTCGGGCCTCGCCCATCGTGGCCTCGCCGAGTTGCCGGTCCGCCGCGCCTTTTGCAGGCAAACGCAGCCCGCGCTCGATACCGAGATTCCATTCACCGTAATGCCCCCCCGCAGCAACCGTCCTGCGCTGGGTCAATGCCTTGGCAGTCCACTCATAGGGTGACTGGTCCAGAATGCCTGCTTCCTGGCGCGCCACCTCCAGCCCTGCGCGCGCAGCTGCCACGGCGGGATCCTGATCAAGCAATGGTCTGGCCACTGCCGTAGCGAGAAGTCCAGGCGCAACAGCAGGCTCGAGTGCATAAACTGTTTGAGCAGCCATCATCAAACCAAAAATCAGGAAACGGACCATCATTTGAATTCTCCCGAATCCATCACCGGAGTTGTCCAAAAACGCAAACCGCAACCCACGAACTCTTTTTGAAGCGAATCGAGTAACGCGGGGATTCGTGAGTCGTCCGTCACCAACCGAAACTCAGTCGCTTTCGCATGTCCCAGCACCTGTTCGGACTGTGTCAATGTGTCTCCCGGCAAGCCGTGCAAAGCAGTCGGTGTGCTGGAGAGGAAGGCGACGCCGTCGGTCTGGAGCAGTGCGTTGAGGACACGTTCTTCCAGCGCACGAGGACTTAGCAAGGTAATCAGAATGTCAGACATGAGCGACCTTTGAGAGCTTTGGACGTGGCAGACCAAAGCGCAAATAGAGGATGGGAAGGAGCAAAAGCGTTAAAGCCGTGGCCGTGATCAGACCGCCTATGACCACAATGGCAAGAGGCCGCTGAATTTCAGAACCGGGGCCACTGGCAAAAAGCAACGGAATCAGGCCGAAAGCGGTAATGGAAGCCGTCATGAGCACGGGACGCAGCCTGCGGTGGGCTCCCTGCACCACCACTTCGGCCAAAGCCATTCCTGCAAGCTGAAGCTGGTTGAAATAGCTCACCAGTACCACGCCGTTCAGAACCGTGATGCCCAGCAAGGCGATGAAACCAACGGAAGCTGGCACTGACAGGTATTCGCCGGTGATCCAGAGCGCGAAGATGCCGCCAACCAGCGCAAACGGAATGATGCTCAGGATCAGCAAGGCTTGGCGGACCGACCGGAAGGTCGAAAAAAGCAATGCAAAGATCAGCCCAAGGGCAATCGGCACCACGATGCCAAGGCGGGCTGCCGCACGCTGCTGGTTTTCAAACTGCCCGCCCCAACTGATCCGGTAGCCCGTTTCCATCGGCACTTTTTGGGTTACCAACGTT
>JANYFF010000047.1 GCA_025362825.1 Polaromonas sp.
ATCAAGGTAGGGGCCGCGACTGAAGTCGAAATGAAAGAGAAAAAAGCTAGAGTCGAAGACGCCCTGCACGCTACCCGCGCTGCTGTGGAAGAAGGCATTGTTGCCGGCGGCGGCGTTGCCCTGCTGCGCGCCAAGCAAACCGCTGGCGTCATCAAAGGTGACAACGCTGACCAGGACGCCGGCATCAAGCTGGTGATGAAGGCCATCGAGTCACCATTGCGCGAAATCGTGTTCAACGGCGGCGGCGAAGCCTCTGTGGTTGTGGCAGCTGTGATGGCTGGCAAAGGCAACTACGGTTACAACGCTGCCAACGAAACCTACGGCGACATGATCGAAATGGGTATCCTGGACCCCACCAAAGTGACCCGCACCGCACTGCAAAACGCAGCGTCCGTCGCATCCCTGATGCTGACGACCGAGTGCATGATTGCTGAAGCACCAAAAGACGACGCAGCTGGCGGCGGCATGGGTGGCGGCGGTATGGGCGGCATGGGCGGTATGGGCGGCATGGACATGTAATGTCCACTGTCTGGTTTGCGGCCTGGTTGTAGCAATACATTCGAGACGCAAATTTCCGACAAAACCCCGCAGGGCGCGAGCCTTGCGGGGTTTTTATTTGCAGTTACTTTTTTGCGCGGACCTGTTCCAGCTTGATGCCACGCGCCGAAATAGTTGACTTCATCAGGGCCACCTCTTCCGCGATGCATGGTCTTAAGCCCTGCCCGAGAGGTGCGGACGCTGCGGCTTATAAAAGCCAAAAATCAGACGGCGCCGGGCGGCACGAAAGCGATCGGCTCCGTCGTGGTTAAAGGTCCGAAGGCATTCGCATCACGATCACTTTTCTGCACAGCCCAAACCAGCAGAACAATCCAGCCAATCACCGGTACCAAGCTCAGCAGCAGCCACCAACCGCTCTTGCCGATGTCATGCAGCCTGCGCGCGCCTACCGCCAGCGCTGGCAGCAACAGGGCCAGGGAAACCAGCCCCGAGAGCTTGTCGTTGATGGTCGAGGCTGCAGCCATCACCAGGAATTCAAACAGGAAGAACCACCAGTATTCGGAACGCCGCGCGCGTCCGGTAAAAGTGGCGTATTTGGACAGGCATGCAGAGATGGCTTGGCCGAAGTTCATTTTTCCTCCTGAGGATGTGGCGGGTTGATTCCCCTGTCCATGATAGGCGCAGAGCGGCGCGCCGGCTACCGCAGGCGCTGCAGCAAGCCGGCAGTTGACCCGTCCAGGCCGGACGCATCGCCGCTTTGCAGGCGTTGCTCGATATCTATGGCCAACCCCTTGCCCAGCTCCACACCCCATTGGTCAAAGCTGTTGATACCCCAGATGGAGCCGCTTACAAATACGCGATGCTCCTGCAGCGCCAACAACGCGCCCAGGCTGGCCGGCTTCAGTTGTTCAAGCAGCAAAAAGGTGCTCGGCCGGTTGCCAGGGAAATGTCTGTGTCCGCCCAAATCTGTTTTACCCAGCATCAGGGCCTGCGCCTGCGCCAGTGCATTGGCGAGCAGCTTGGTGTGGTGGCCGGGCAGGGTCTGCCCCGCTGTCCTGACGGCGACAAACTCGACCGGTACCACGCTGGTGCCCTGGTGCAGCATCTGGAAGTAGGCATGCTGGCCGTTGGTGCCTGGCTCGCCCCAGAGCACCGGCGAGGTTTCAAACGGCAGCTCTTGGCCTTGCGCATCCACCCGCTTGCCGTTGCTTTCCATCTCAAGCTGTTGCAAAAAGGCCGGCAGCCGGCGCAGTGCGCTGCTGTAGGGTGCAATGCTGCGGCTGCTAAAACCGTGGAAATTGCGGTACCAGACATCCAGCAGGCCCAGCCGTACCGGCAGGTTTTGCGCCAGCGGCGCGGTGCGAAAGTGCTCGTCCATCGCGTGAGCACCGGCCAGCAAGTCCTGAAAACCCGCAGTACCGACGGCGATGGCGATAGGCAGGCCAATAGCCGACCAAAGTGAGTAGCGCCCCCCCACCCAGTCCCAAAAACCAAAGGTGGTGTGAATGCCAAAAGCGTTTGCCGCCACCACATTGGTGGTCAACGCCGCAAAGTGAGCACCAATATCCTGACCGCCCTGTGTCTCGAACCAATGTTTTGCCGAGGTGGCATTGGTCATGGTTTCGGTGGTGGTGAAGGTTTTTGACGCAATCAAAAACAGCGTGCTTTGCGGCCGGCATTGGGCCAGCACGCCGGCAAGCTCCTGGCCGTCAACGTTGGAGACGAAGTGAAAGCGCTGGCCCGTCGTTGCGAACTCAGCCAGCGCCAGCACAACCATCTGCGGCCCCAGGTCCGACCCGCCTATGCCGATGTTGACGACATCGGTGATGGCCGGATTGGCCCGGACCTGTTCAGCGTAGGTCAGCATGGCGTTGAGCGTCACTTCAACTTCGGCCTGCTGGTCTGCTATTTTATTAATAGCAACATGTGCAGGAAAATAGGGGGCCGGGGCAGGTTTTCGTAGTAAAAAATGCATGACAGCACGTTTTTCAGTGCTGTTGACCTGCTCTCCTGCAAACATGGCGTCACGGTGCTGCTCAAGGCCGCATTGCTGCGCCAGCTCAAGCAGAAGGGTATGCGTTGCGGCATCTATCCGGTTTTTGGACAGGTCTGCGAAGACGTGTGGCGCGTTCTGACTGAAGTGCTCAAACCGCTGCGGGTCAGCCGCAAAAGCTTCGCGCAAGTCAAAGGCTTTGCCACTGGCGACAAAAGACGCCTGCAACGCAGCCCATGCGGCGGTCTGGTCGCAGCGAAGGCGTGTCATGCAGCCAGCATCAACTGTTCAAGCTTGACCGCATCGGCAGCAAACGCGCGGATGCCCTCGGCCAGCTTTTCAGTGGCCATGGCATCCTGGTTGAGGGCATAACGGAAGCCAGCCTCGTCAAAATTCACGGCGGGCAGATCCAGCGCCCTGGCGTGATTGGCGTTCAAGGCCTGCTCCAGGGGCGCATCGGACGCAGCCAGTTGCGCGAGAAGTTCGGGGCTGATGGTCAACAGGTCGCAACCGGCGAGAGCCGTGATCTGGCCGACATTGCGAAAGCTGGCACCCATGACTTCGGTCGCAATGCCAAAGTGCTTGTAGTGGTTGTAAATCTCGCAAACTGATTTGACGCCGGGGTCGTTCGCGCCCGACATGTCGGCCTCAATCCAGCTGCTGCCCGCCGACTTTTTATACCAGTCATAAATACGCCCGACAAACGGGGAGATCAGCTGAACTTTGGCCTGGCCGCACGCCACTGCCTGGCAGAAAGAAAACAGCAGTGTGAGGTTGGTGTGGATGCCGCGCTGCTCCAGCTTCTCAGCAGCCTGGATGCCCTCCCACGTAGCCGCGACCTTGATGAGCACGCGGTCGATATGGATGCCTTCGGCCTGGTAGAGCTCGATGATGCGTTCGCC
>JANYFF010000053.1 GCA_025362825.1 Polaromonas sp.
CGTATGCCGAGCTGCGTGACCTGTTTCGAGCGTTGAACACGGCAACCGACGTGAAGGTGGTGGTGCTGACCGGCGCCGGTGGCAACTTTTGCTCGGGTGGCGATGTGCACGACATCATCGGCCCGCTCACCAGAATGAGCATGCCTGAAATGCTGGAGTTCACGCGCATGACGGGCGATCTGATCAAGGCCATGCGCCTGTGCCCGCAACCAGTCATCGCTGCGGTAGACGGAATCTGTGCCGGCGCCGGCGCAATGATGGCGCTGGCGGCCGACATGCGGCTGGGCACGGCGCAGGCCAAGACCGCCTTTTTGTTCACGCGCGTTGGCCTGGCGGGTGCCGACATGGGTGCCTGCGCCCTCTTGCCGCGCCTGATCGGCCAGGGACGTGCTTCAGAGCTTTTGTTTACCGGCCGCAGCATGAGCGCGCAGGAAGGCTTGCAGTGGGGCTTTTTCAATTCGCTACACGAGCCTGCAGCGCTGCTGGGCCAGGCTCAAAAGCTGGCGCAACAACTCGCCAGCGGCCCAACCTTTGCACACGGCATGACCAAGACCATGTTGCACCAGGAGTGGGCCATGACGCTGGACCAGGCGATTGAAGCAGAGGCGCAGGCACAGGCGATTTGCATGCAAACCCAGGACTTCAAGCGCGCCTACGAAGCATTCTCGGCAAAGCAAAGTCCGGTTTTCAGGGGGGACTGAACATGCACCCGGATACCTCGCATTTATCACTACCGTTTTTTGACGATGAGCACCGCGACCTGGGCGCGCGCCTGGTCAACTGGGCCGCCACGCAGCAGGTCGACGAGCGCGACGACCGTCAGGCTTGCCGCGAATGGGTGCGACTGCTGGGTGCCGGCAACTGGCTGCGCTACTGCGTACCGGCCGGCGAGGACGGCAAGCTGGGCGGAGCGCTGCTCAGGCTGGATTCGCGGGCACTGGTGGTGCTTCGCGAGACGCTGGCCTTCCACTCACCCCTGGCAGATTTTGCATTTGCTATGCAGGGGCTGGGCAGCGGCGCCATCACGCTGGCCGGAACGCCCGCGCAGCAGGCAAGCTACCTGCCGCTGGTTGCCAGCGGTGAAAAGATCGCCGCCTTTGCTTTGAGCGAAGCAGATGCCGGCTCGGATGCCGGCGCGATGCAAACCACGGCCACGCGCACGGCAACCGGCTGGCAGCTCAGCGGCAGCAAAACCTGGATCAGCAACGGCGGCATCGCCGATTTTTATGTGACGTTTGCGAAAACAGATCCTGCCGTCGGCACGCGCGGCATTACCCCGTTTATCGTGGACGCCGGCACGCCAGGCCTCGACAGCAGCGAGCACATTGCAGTGATGGCGCCTCACCCCCTGGCGACGCTCAAATTTGACAACTGCATGCTGCCAGTGGACAGCCAGCTGGGCGTGCTGAACGGTGGCTTCAAACTGGCGATGCAAACGCTGGACATCTTTCGCGCTTCGGTGGCGGGTGCGGCCCTGGGTATGGCACGGCGCGCGCTGGCAGAAGCTGTGAGCTATTCAAAGCAACGAAAGATGTTTGGGCAAAAGCTGGCCGACTTTCAGCTGACGCAGGTAAAGATCGGCGAGATGGCCGCGCTGGTTGATGCAGCCGCCTTGCTGACCTACCGCGCCGCCTGGTTGCGCGACGAGGGCGAGCGCCTGGGTAGCACGGCGCGGGTGACGGCTGAAGCCGCCATGGCCAAGATGACAGCCACAGAAAACGCCCAGCGCGTGATCGACATGGCGCTGCAAATGCACGGCGGGCTGGGCGTCAAGGTCGGCACCAAGGTTGAAAGCCTGTACCGCGACATCCGCTCGCTGCGCATTTACGAAGGCGCGACCGAAGTCCAGCAACTGATCATCGGCAAGGCGGTGTTGCAGTCATGACATCCGCAGCAAACCATGGCGTGTCTGCGCAGATCGATCGCTTTGTCCATGACCGCCTGCCACCACTTGAGCAGCGCGCCGAAATGCGTTACGAACTGCCGGAACTCCATATCGCTGCGCAGGCCAACCTGGTAGACGTGCTGTTGAATGACATCGCAGCCAGAGGGCTTTCAGAGCGGCCATTTCTGCGCGCAGACGGGTTGACCATCAGCTATGCAGAAGCCCAAAGGCGCATCAACTGCATTGCCCAGGTGCTGACTGAAGATTTTGCACTGGTGCCCGGCAACCGTGTACTGCTGCGTGGCGGCAACTCGGTGGGCATGGCTCTGGCATGGCTTGGCGTGGTCAAGGCAGGCCTGATTGCGGTAGCCACCATGCCTTTGCTGCGGGCCAAGGAGCTGGCCGAGGTAATCGAAAAATCGCAGGCCAGCATGGCGCTTTGCCACGCCTCACTGCTTGACGAACTGCAGATGGCAAACGAGCAAGGCGGCATTTTGAAAGCTGTCCTTCCCTTCGGCGCAGGCGAGGAGGCCGGGATGCTTGGGGCGCACGCTGCAGAAAAAAATGGTAACTTCAAGCCCTGCCTCACAGCGGCCGACGACATTGCGCTGATGGCTTTTACATCCGGCACCACCGGCAAGCCCAAGGCGGCCATCCACACCCACCGAGATGTACTCGCGGCTTGTGAAGCCTGGCCCCGCCACATCCTGCGGGCCACTCCTGCAGATGTGGTGATGGGTTCGCCGCCGCTGGCATTTACATTTGGCTTGGGCGGCCTGTTGCTGTTCCCGATGCGGGCAGGCGCATCCGTCTACTTCCCGGCCATCGCCTACACGCCGGAGGCCATGGTCAAGCTGATCCGCGAGGCAGGTGCAACCATCTGCTACACGGCGCCCACGTTTTATCGCCAAATGGCTGCGTTTGCCAAACAGCATGGCCTGCCGACGCTGCGCATCTGCGTGAGTGCTGGTGAAGCATTGCCTGATGCAACGCGTCAGCTATGGAAAGAAGCCACTGGCATCGAACTGCTGGATGGCATAGGCGCGACCGAAATGTTCCATATCTTCATATCCGGGTCGCGGCAGGATGCCAGGCGTGGTGCTATCGGCAAGGTCGTGCCCGGCTACACCGCCCAAGTGGTGGATGCGCAGGGACAGGAAGTGCCGCGCGGAACCATCGGCAAGCTTGCGGTGGTCGGCCCGACAGGTTGCAAATACCTGGACGACGAGCGCCAGGGCAACTACGTCAAAAACGGCTGGAACTACCCCGGCGATGCGTTTACCCAGGATGCTGATGGCTACTTTTTTTACCAGGCACGCGACGACGACATGATCATCACGGCAGGCTACAACGTTGGTGGCCCCGAGGTGGAAGACGCGCTTCTCAAACATCCCTCGGTTGTCGAGTGCGGCGTGGTCGGCCTGCCTGACGAGGAACGCGGCATGGTGGTGAAGGCCTTCGTGGTTTTGAAGCCCGGCATCAAAGGCGACGAGGCCATCGTTAAAGCCTTGCAGGACCACGTCAAGGCCACGCTTGCACCCTTCAAATACCCGCGCCAGGTGGAATTTGTTGAAAAACTCCCTCGCACTGAAACCGGCAAACTCCAGCGTTTCAGGTTGCGCGCGCTGTAATGTCTGCGCTTTATCTGTCACGTCTTTGCCATGCCCAACAAACAAACAAACAAATCAAAAATAAAGCTGGCAACAAAATCATGAAAAAACTTCAACCACCGGAATGGGCCGAGCCCAAGGGCTATGCCAATGGGGTGATGGCGCGCGGAGCGCTCATCTTTGTAGGCGGCCAGATCGGCTGGAATGCAGCGCAGCAATTCGAAAGCGACGACTTTGTTGCCCAGACCGGCCAGGCCTTGCGCAATATCGTTGCCGTGCTGAAAGCCGGTGGCGCAGGGCCGGAACACATGGTGCGCATGACGTGGTACGTCGTGGACCGCGTTGAATATATAAACGGCCTCAAGGAAGTCGGTAGTGTTTACCGGGAAGTCATGGGCAAGAATTTTCCCGCCATGACTTGTGTCGAGGTATCGGCGCTGGTTGAGGAAAGAGCTCGCGTCGAGATTGAAGTCACAGCAGTATTGCCAGACTGAGTGCATTCAGTCACGAAAAGTCGCGTAAAGAGCAGCTGGAGCTGCCTCTTCATGGGTGCGAATCGCTTTATTTGGCGACGCCAGCCACTTCGATGGTCACGCGGCGGTCAGGTTGCAGGCAGATGATCTGTTGCTCGCGGCTAGCTGTAGCGCTGCATTCCTTGCTGACCGATTCCCGCTTGCCCTTGCCTTGCGCCACAGAGCTTGCAGACTTCACACCAAGCGATTCCAGGTAGGCCTGCACGGTCTTTGCACGCGCCTCGGACAGCTTGTCGTTGTATTCGTCGGCACCCAGCCTGTCCGTATAGCCAATGACAGTAAGTGTCTGTATGGACTTATAGGCCTTGAGGCGCTGGGCGACATCGTTGAGGCGCTGGAGGCCGCCCGTAATCATGTCTTCTGCGCCCGACTTGTCAAACTTGAACAGCGTGTCGGTCAGCAGCACATAGGTTTCCTTGCTGATGCCAGCAGGAACGGCTGCGGCGGGAGCAGGTACGGCTGCAGGCACTGGCACAAGCGTCACAGCCCTTGCTGCCAGTTGCGCCTGGCTTGCGGGCTGCACACAGCTATCAGCTTCTATTTTTGCGACGCGCAGCGCATCCTCAACCATCTTGATGTACGGTGTAGCTTGGCGCCATCCGGTCTGTTCATTGGCATGGCCGGCGCGCACCAGCCGTACCTCGGCACAGGCGACCGTTTTGGCATTGCAGGCCATGGAAGCCGGCTGGTTTTTATAGTTGCTCAATTGGGCCCACAAGTCATCACGCAGTTTCGAGCTGCGTGCTACCAGAGGGGTGTCGTAGCCTGCGCGTGCAGATTTGTCGGCCTCAAGGGCCTGGGCAATTTTGACGGCTTCGGACAGCGATTCTTCTATATAGCCGGTGCGGTCATTCTCATGGTACTGGGACTTGGCCGTATCCAGCCAGCACTGCGCCTTGGCCAGCGGATAGCTGCTTAAAGGAATACCCGACTCGTTAAGCCTGCGCAGGCGCTGCTGCACACCATCAATCGTCTGACGATCCGAAAAAATACGCTCGTCGGTGATCCGTGCCTGCTGGGGGAAAAGCCCGGTGGACTGTGCAGCGGGACCCGGCCCTTCGCTTTTAACGCCGCCAGAGGTACAGCCAGCCAATGCCATGGCAGCCAAAAGCGCCAGCAGGGCGCTGGTGCGAGGGGCGGTAGGGTTCATCATGGCCATCCTCATCGGGTTAAGGTTTCATCACGTTAGGATCGAGCGTTTTATTGGTGGCCGGGTCATTCTTGCGGAACAGGTCTTCATCAAACTTGTAGCGCAGGCCGAGGACCCAGCCGCGGTTGGTGTAGTCATTGCCTGTCAGGCCGTTTGCAGCGCCCGACGAGCTGAAACCACGCCAGTTGTATCCCAAAGTGGCATACAGGTTATCAACCACGATATAGCCGACTTCAAGGCCGTAAGCGTACTGGACATCGCCGCCCGTTCCCTGCAATCGGGAGACCATGGCGCCCAACGACCAGCGGTTGGTCACGTCATAAGTCACACGGCCACCGAGCAACTGGGCACGGTAGCTGTCATTGACGGTGCCGAGAAGCAACTCGTTGACGTTCTTGTAGGCATACCGGCCTGACAGCCACCAGACCCTGCTGGGGTGGTAATTACCACGGAAGCTGACGATATCGGTGTTGCTGTTGATTTCAGTGCCTGCCGCAAGTGCATTTGCAGATGTATTGCGGTTGTTCTTACGCTCGTAGAGGCCGAGCGCATCAAACTTGTTGTTATCTACCGGCCGGTATGCAAAGCCAACCTGGAACCTGCTCTGCAGTGTGTCCGAACCAGCGAGGGTTCGAGGCTTGACGATGCTGGCGTACTCCCGAGAAATAAGCGTCCAGTCACTGTCCAGCTTGCGCGCCACGCCTACGGTCAACAGCCAGTTTGTATTGTTGGTATCTTCACGCCACTCCACTCGACCGGAGGACTTCCAGACAGGGCTGGCTGTGTATTCCAACCCAACAGCGGCGGCAGTCGAATCCCCGGCAGTGCTGGCCAGCCGCTCGACATTGGTCGTCATACGAATGCCTTCTGCAAGCCGCCAGCCGTTTCGCAGACCCAGCGCACGCTGAACATCCTTGCCACTGGCAGCATCACGCAGCCTGTACTCGCTATACAGGGAGCCGTCCTGCATATATTGCGTATCGACACCAAGCGTGAAGGCGTCGCTCACCGGGCCAACACCGAGGCCGTAGGCGCCACTATATTGGGTGCTGCGTTCGTAGCGGGTGTACAGCCTGGTTTTGTCAGCCACCTTCCAGTCGGCACCGAGGCGATACAGGCCCGAGCCGCTACCGCCGAACTCGCGCTGGGTTTCGCCAGAAACGTTCAGTTTGTCAGTTACAGCCCAGCGGGCTCCCAGGCGGTAAAGACTGGTCGGGTCGGTTCCCGTGACATTCTGAAGTTCGCCATCCACCGTCAGGGCAGGGGTGACTTTATAAGCTGCGCGCGCAAATACCGAAGTACGCTCAAGACTGGTCGGGGCAACAGCTGCAGTTGGGTTGATAGCCGTGTTGCAGACGATAGGAAGGCCGGTGGCCGGATCTATCGACTGGTTGCCAACCTGGCTGATACCGTAGCCGGTGTTGTAGCCCGCAATAGCGCCGGCTGTCGTGCCTGTATTGGCGACGTTATTGGTGCAATTAACCGCAGTGGTCTGCGTCAGGCTGATTGAATTTTGCTGAACCCTGCGAACGCCGCCGCCAATCGTCAGGCGGTCTGACATTTTCAAATCGGCAGCCAATGAACCTTGCTCGTTAAGGCTGCCGACAATGCTGTCCTTGGAACTGAGGATTTCCCCCGTCAAGCTCAGCGTCTTGTTGACCCGGTAAGCGCCGGAAGCGCCCAGTTCGGTCTTGCCGCCGGTAATGCCAGACGAGGTGTTGTTGAAGTCTTCGCTGGAGCGGAGGCCGTATGCCTTATAGCGCAGGTCATCATCTGCATGGCGAATTTCAACACGTGCAGCGTTACCCTTCAGCTCGCCGGTCTTGCCTGCAAAGTTGGAGCTTACATTGGTATTGAAGCCACTGGCAGCGCTGTTGACGACGCTGTTGGTACGCGCTACCTCGGCGAAAATTTCGGTATTCTTGCTGAGCTTCAATGCAAGGTTAGCACCCACCACCTCGTAAGGCGCCACAGGGTTTTCGTCACGAGCCGCTGCAACGCCCAAGGTCAGACCACCCGACAACTTCAGACGGACATCTGCGCCATAGACGAAATATTTGTCGCCGCCCTGATCGACTTCATAGGTGACACGAATCGAGATCGGGTTGAGCTGGTCGTCAACGCTGGGAACCGGTGCCCGGAAAAGGATTTGCCCGGAAAACGGCTCAAACTCGTAGTCAAGGTTTCTGGCAACCGGCGTAACCTTGATGATGTTCGTCGGCCGATAACGGTCACGCGTTAATATCTCGATTTTTTCCGAACCTGTCACGCCATTCGGACTGGAGACAGCGTACGGGCCAGACACGCCGCGTGCGGGGAACTCATCGGTAACCTGCCGCAAGGCCTGCTGTGCCACAAATGTGTTGGCGATAACAGCGCCTTCTTCATAGTGGCCACGTATGCCGGGCAGCGAGCGGCTGTACTGACTTAAAGTTCTGGCCGGATTATTGTCAACTGTGGTGTAGTCACCAAACAGCAAATAGTTGAGCTTGTTGTCGACACGTACATAAAGTTTTCCGGAGCTTTGCGCATCGACGCCACGGACACTCGAGTCACCATAAACCGGGTAAAAGGCATTGGGATCTATATCGTCAAAAAGCCGCTTGCGAACGTCCTTGTCAGAGTCATAGGCCAGCGTCAAAAGATACTGTCCTTTGACCTTGCCTTTCAAATAAACCGCAGCACGCGCACCCAGGTTTGTCTTGCCGCCGTTGAAATCCTTGGTAAAACCCTTGAG
>JANYFF010000057.1 GCA_025362825.1 Polaromonas sp.
ACGCCTGCTACCGCCCCGCGGGGGCGGTGGATTTGGAAAAAAGCGAGCCCGAAGTCTGGGAGTTACAGGACCGAGCAGGCCTGCTCAAACGACAGGCGCGGATTGCGGTTGAACAGCTTGGTGTTGTCGCCATAGCCAAGGTTGATCAGGAAGTTGGCCTGCAGACGACCGTCGGCAAAAAACTCTGCATTCACCTTGGCGAGATCAACGCCGCTCATGGGACCGCAATCGAGTCCCACCGCGCGCGCTGCAATCATGAAGTAGGCGCCGCCCAGGGTACCGTTGCGGGTTGCCGTACCTTGCGCAAGCGGCACATTGCCTGCAAACATTTCCTTTGCGCCCGGGCCGTGCCAGATGGTGGGCATGTGCTCAAAAAACTGGGTGTCGGTCGCCACGATCACGGTGACAGGCGCTGCCTTGGTTTTGTCAACGTTGCCGGGAGACAGTGCCGGGATCAGGCGGGCGCGCGACTCGGCGCTGTTCAAAAAGACATAGCGCGTAGGCTGTGTGTTCATTGAGGTTGCGCCCATTTTGGCGATGTTATACACCTCCTGGAGCAGCTCAAGCGGTACCGGCTTGTCGATAAAACCGTTGGCCGTACGGGCGTTGAAAAAAAGCTGGTCGAGGCAGGCTTGTGCGATTTTCATGGGAAGGCTCTTGGAATAGATAAAAGTCAAAAAGAACAGGGCGGATTGATTATCAAAGAAATTATTCGGGCTTGATGTCCAGCTGGCGTATCAATGCAGACCAGTAATCGACATCATGCTTGACGAGTGCCCGTGTTTCGGCGAGCGACAGGCTCAGCGAACGGCCTCCGGCCTTGCGGAACACATCGCTGACCTCCCTTGAGGCGATGATGGTGTCGAGTTCTGCCCGCAAACGCTGGAGAACCGGCGGCGGCGTCCGGACCGGTGCAAACAGGCCAAACCAGGATTCAAGCTGCAGCTTTGCAACGCCGGTCTCAGTGATGGTTGGCGTATCCGGCAAGGTTGGTTGCCGGGTGCTGCTTGAGACAGCCAGAGCGCGGGCGTTCCCAGCATCGATCTGGATGCGCGCGGTGGGCGACAGGTCAAAAAACAGGTCCACACGCCCGCCAATCAGGTCCTGGTAGGCGGCCTGCGCGCCCCGGTAGGGAATGTGCGCGATGTCCACGCCGGCTTGTTGCCACAGCGCAGCAGCAATGACGTGCTGGCCCGAGCCGACGCCAGCAGATGCATAGGTGAGCTTGCCGGGATTGGCTTTGGCATAAGTCACCACTTCCTTCAAGGATTTATGGGGCAGATCCTTGCGCCCCATCAGGGTGTAGCTGTAGGAGACCGCCAGTCCCAGCGGTTCGAAGTCGCGCAGGCTGTTGTACGGCGGGTTGCGGTACAGGCCCATGTTCAGAGCCAGGTTGGAAACCGAACCGGTCAACAGGGTGTAGCCATCGGGCGCGGCCTTTGCTGCCAGATCAGTGCCCACCAGGGTGCCAGACCCGGTGCGGTTTTCGACAACCACAGGCTGGCCCAGGGCCTTTCCGAGCTTGTCTGCCAGAATCCGCGCCACAAAATCAAATCCACCGCCGGGCGGCTGCGGCACGATGAGACGCAGCGGTTTGGTGGGGTAGGCAGACTGCGCAAACGTCTGGCCTGCACCGGTTCCAGCAAGCGTTACCAGCACTGTTCTGCGGGTAAAGTTTAGGGTCATCTCGACTCCTCAAGTCTGGCGCGTGGTGCGCACATATCAGCGCTCAAGCTGGCCCCCTGCGAGCCAGCGTGCGCCGCGGCGATAGAGTTCATCAACGACCGGGCCTTTGAGCATGGGCATGTCGAGCTTGACCGTGTAGCCGATGTGGGTCTGGATATAAGCCAGGTGGCGGTAGCCCTCGGGGAACTGCGCCAGCCGGCCCGCATCCAGCGTCACGGTGGCTGCAGGGTCCACCGGGTCGATGCGGTCTTTTTCATAGATTGGCTGGCGATGCAGAAGCTTCCACCGGCCTTCATACTTTTCAACAAAGTCGTAAAAGCGGCCTGTACACAGAACGTCGCAGAGCACCGGGCCTTCTGCGCCCTCCACCATTCCGCGCTGGGAAATCGTCATCTTGGTTTGTGCGATGGCGCGATCGCCAGCGATCTCCACGGCAGACCCACCCAGAAAGTGCAGGATGCTGACGCCTTTGGCCCAGCCTTCCTTTGTGACGCGGATGAACTCTGAAAACGACCCCTGGAACCAGGTTGCCATCATCACGCCGTCGGGGTGCCAGACGGTGGCAAAACGCTCCCAATCACCAGCGTCGCGCCAGACCGCCCAGCGCTCCACCATCTGCCGGATCAGCAGTTCGTTGTCCATATCCGTATTCACATTGCTAGTCATTGACCGTTTCCTTTTGTTTATGCAGAGTTGCTGGCTGCGGCAAGGTCGAACGTTCATAGTCCACCTGATGCCGAGCCGTTCGAATATCGGCGAGTTCGAGTTTGACGCGAAGGTGCTCCGGATGGACGGCATAGGCATCGAGCGCAGCCTGCGATTCAAACTCTGAATACAGCACCACATCGCAGGCATAGTCGATGTGGCTGGAGTCAACACCGATCTCCAGGTGCAGCATGCCGGGAATGCGCCCCCTAAGCGACTCGAAGCTGCGCTGCAGCAGCCGCACGCTGTCGGCTTTTTCCGCAGGTGTTTCGCCCCGGACATTCCACATGACGATGTGCTTGATCAATCTACTCTCCCAGGATGAGTCTCTATGCCGCTGGCGGAAACCCGGCTTTTTGCGGCCACAGGTTCACAAAAGCGTGAACGTTGACGCTCGCGTACAGGCCTGCCCTGGTGAAGGGCTCGCCGGCCAGCCAGGCATTGGCAGCATCACGCGACTCAAAATCAATCGCCAGCACGCTGCCAATCATGGTCTGGCCGTCGTCAGTCATCAGCGGCCCGGCAAAGGCAATGCGGTCTGCCACTGCAGCAAGATAGGCCTTGTGCTCCGACCGGACACGCAAGCGCAGCGGCAGGCCGTCGGGTTTGTCCATCAGGGTAAAAACGTAAATCATGCAGTAGTCCGCCTTAACCTTTAATAGCTGTTTCCCATGCGGGGCAGCTGCGTTTGTCGGCTGGGATGTCTGCGGCCTGGTAATTGCCCTTGTCGATGACGGAAGCCTTGAACACGACTTCTTTTGGCACCGGCAGTTTGCGCAACTCGCGGATCGCCACCATGGTGCCGACGCAGCCCTGCAAAAAGCCGTTGTAGTCACCGCTGGCCAGCATCTTGCCCGCCTTGATGGCATCGACAGCCTCTTTGGTGCCATTAATGCCGACCACCAGCGCCTTGCGGTTGGCGCCCTCCAGTGCCTCAATCGCACCGGCCGCCATGGCGTCGTTGGCGGCGACCACGCCGTCAATCTGTGCATGGGTCTGCATCAGGTTTTCCATCACCTGCAGCCCCTGCAGGCGCTGGAAGTTGGCGGGCTGCGATGCCAGCAACTTGATCTGTGGCGACTCCTTCATGGCATCGGCAAAACCGCGCGCCCGGTCTGCTGACACGATGGAACCCTTGACGCCGTCAAGAATGACCACATTGCCCTTGCCCCCCAGGGTCTTGAACAGGTAACGCGCTGTGACCAGGCCGAGTTCATAGTCACTGGCGCCGACAAAGGCGACAAACTTGCCAGCCTCGGAGCGGTCAGTGATGTTGACCACCGGTATGCCTGCCGCGTTCATCTTGAGCACGCCCGCACCCATGGCCTTGTAGTCCACCGGGGTAAAAACAATGGCGTTGGGTTTTTTGATGACCACATCATCGATTTGCGACAGCTGCTCTGGAATGCTGTCCGGCTTGGTCGGCACATAGTGCGTGACCACAGCACCCATTTGTTTGGCGGCGCTATCGGCGCCCAGGCGCACGACCTGGAAGAAGGGATTGGTCTGGTTTTTGGTAAAAACCGCTATTTTCTCGCCAGATTGGGCCTGAGCCCCCGTAGATGCTGCATATACCGCTACACAAACAATAGCAAGCGAGGTGCTTTTCAGGGTCATGTTGAAGTTCATGGTGTGGTCTCCTGTTGTAATAAATGCTGAAATAAAAAGCTGACGCGAAAGAAATATCAATTGCTGCGGCGCCGGCGCGCCACAGCATCCGAGAGCACTGAAAGAATCACGATCACGCCGGTGATCAGGGGCTGCCAGTTGGCACTGACACCGAGCAGGTTCATGCCGTTGAGCACCACGGTCAGGATCAGGCCGCCGACCAGCGTGCCGACCAGCGTTCCCGTGC
>JANYFF010000061.1 GCA_025362825.1 Polaromonas sp.
CAAAAACATAGTTATCCCGGACGCGCTGCTGCCCGAAATCAGCGGCCTTGAATCTCCGGCCCCGATAGGCTTTGTCATGGGTTTGCCGGAAGTGGTGGGGCTGGAGCCAGGGATGGCCTCGGTGATTCTTGACCGCGTGCAGGATGCCGGCAATGTGGGCTCTATTTTGCGCAGCGCCGGCGCCTTCGGTTTTGGCCAGATCATCGCGCTCAAAGGTACGGCTGCGTTGTGGTCACCCAAAGTGTTGCGCGCCGGCATGGGTGCCCATTTCGGCCTACGGCTGGTAGAGGGTGTTGAAGCCGGCGCCCTTGAGGAGCTGCGCGTGCCCATCGTCGTTACCAGTTCACACCACGGCAGCTTTTTGCATGCGCAGAAGCTGCCCATGCCCTGTGCCTGGGCCATGGGACATGAAGGGCAGGGTGTGAGCGACGAGCTGATGGCCAAAGCCGCGCTCAAGGTGCGTATCGATCAGCCAGGCGGTGAAGAGTCGTTGAATGTCGCTGCCGCCGCTGCCATCTGTCTGCACGCAAGCGCGCTGACGCATAAATGAGCATTCCTATCAGGGCGGTAGTTTCCCCAGTACGGCTCATGGCCTCTACTTTTACTGTCAAAATCAAGCTGGCCGCAGCGATGACCATAACTGGAAGCACTTCATGCCCGCTCGTTTTCGACAGCTTGACTACGCTGAACTGAGTCCTGACGCGGCCAGTCTGGCCGATGAAATCCTGAAAGTTTCCAGCGCAGGTATCGGTGGCCCCTACAACGTCCTGCTGCGTAGTCCGGAGATGGCCCAGCGTTGTTTTCACTTGCTTGACTACCTGCGGTTTAACACGACCGTTCCACGGCACTTGAACGAATTTGCAATTCTTATTCAGGCGCGACTGGCGTATGCCCAGTTCGAATGGTGGGCGCATTACCCGATAGCGCTGAAATGTGGCCTGCGGGCTGACCTGGCCGATGCTGTGCGAAACGGGAAGCGACCCCAAGGCATGTTGGCCGACGAAGCCGTGGTGTTCGACTACTGCGTGCATTTGTCACTGGAAAATCGCGTCAGCGATACGCTCTTTGACCGGGCCAAAACCCTGCTTGGCGAGCAGCAATTGGTTGACTTGACCGTACTCTGCGGTACGTATGTGATGGTATCCATGGTCTTGAATGCGGCCGCGGTAGGCGTCCCCGACGACGGCAGAATACCCATGCCGCCCATTGACCATGCGGTGTTACGGGCCAGTCTGCTGGACGAGTAAGCCAACAAGCCATTCAAGGAAGATGCTTTCATGATGTATGTCCGCGCTGCAGTTTTGATCGCAACAGCATGGGGTGTTTTTTCCAGTTTGGCCAACGCCCAGTCCATTCAGCCAATCAGGCTGATCGTGCCGTTCGCTGTCAGCGGGCCGACCGATATTGCCGCACGAATCATCGCGCCGCGCCTGTCTGCCAGTCTGGGCAGGCCGGTGGTTGTAGAAAACAAGGTTGGCGCCACCGGAGCGATTGGGGCTGAATTTGTCGCCAAAGCTGCACCCGACGGCAACACCATCCTTTTTGGCACCAGCAGCATCATGGGTGCCAACCCGGCCATGAGCCCCAAACTTCCCTATGACCCTATCAAGGATTTTTCGCCGGTAGGACTTGTTGCAACCATTGAGAACGTGCTGGTGGTACATCCCTCGGTGCCCGCCAACAATGTTGTTGAGCTGATTCGCTACGCCAAGGCCAATCCGGGCAAATTGAATTACGGCTCGTCCGGTTTGGGCAGCACCTACCATCTCGGGGCCGAGCTGTTTGCAAACCAGACCGGGACAGTGCTGACCCACGTGCCTTACAAAGGCCAGGGGCCGGCGGCGCAGGACCTGTTGGCAGGTCACATACAGCTTATGTTTGATTCTTTTAACTCTGCCTATCCCAACATCAAGTCGGGTCGGGTGCGCGCATTGGGAATCGCCAGCGCAAAGCGACATGCTGATCTGCCGGATTTACCGACCATTCAGGAGCAGGGCGTCAACGGCTACCTGACGACTATTTGGGTCGCCTTTTATGTGCCGGCCAAGACGCCCAAAGCGATTGTTGACAGACAAAGTGCTGAACTGATCAAGGTCATGCAAAACCCGGAAGTCAAAGAGAGTTTCGCCAAGCTGGGCATGCAAAGCGCCATCAACACACCGGAGGAACTGGGTGTTTTGACAAAAACCGAGCTGGCCAAATGGACCAAGGTTGTCAAGGAAGCCAATATCAAACCCGAATGAGCAGGCCTGAGAGCTGCCCGGATTGCATCAAAAAGGCCGGCTTGCGTCTGGCTGGCAAGTTTTAGAGCGTCAGAAGGCCAGGCGGGCATGCAGTACATGCGCAGCCGCCAACAGTCGACGGTCGTCGCCATAGGCACCCACCAGCTGCAGGCCCACTGGCATGCCGGTGCTGCCCTTGAAAAACGGAAGATGAATACAGGGCAAACCTAGCAGCGTCCAGGTGCGGCAAAACACCGGATCCCCCGTAAAGTCCAGTCCTGCCGGCGCCTCGCCGACACTGCTGGGTGCCAGAATGAAGTCGTGCACTCTAAACAGCGCATCCATTTTCTCCCGTGCAGCGGCAGCCGTGCGCAGATGGCGTGCATGTGTCTCTCCGGTAATAGCCAGTCCCTCCGCAATACGGGCCTGCAATGGCTTGCTGATCTGGTTGAGGTGAATCAGACGCTCGTGGCTTAAAGAGCGCGCCGTTTCAAAATTTTGTATGTCCTGGTGCACGGTGGCCAGATTATTCATGCCGTCGGGCCACACGACGGGCCTGACAACATCAGCCAAGACTTTCTCAGCGTGTACCCAGGCCCGGCGGGTATCAGCGTCGGCCGCCGTCCAATCGGGGGTTTGGCACAGACCGACACGCGCGGCATGCGACTGTGTGAAAAGAGCCGGGTTGGCCATCCCGCTATCCCCAGTAAGTACCGCGCCGATGAGGGCTGCATCGCGGACGCTGCGGCCAAACACACCGACAGAATCAAGTGTCTCTGACAATGCCTTGACGCCCGCTTTTGGTACCCGGTTATGAGTGGGCTTGAAACCTACGACGCCGCAAAAGGCCGCCGGCCGTATGACGGAGCCTGCCGTTTGGGTACCCAGTGCGAAGGGCACCATGAAGTCGGCGATGGCTGCTGCCGAGCCGCTTGATGAGCCGCCGGGCGTATGGGCGAGGTTATGCGGGTTACGCGTTGCCCCCGCGTACAGATTCGCCAATTCCGTGGTGACCGTTTTTCCCAGCAGTACGGCGCCTGCCTCGCGGCACAGCGACACGGCTGCTGCATCTGCAACAGGCTGATGCGTTTCGTAGATGGGCGAGCCATAGGCGGTTGGAAAATCAGCGGTATCGAGCAGGTCCTTTACGCCAAAGGGCAAGCCATGAAGCAGTCCACGCACGGATCCTGCGTCCAGCTCTATCGCCAATTTAAAAGCGGCAGCCCGGTTGACCCTGACGAAGGCGTGAACCTCATGGTCGCGCTGCTCAATGCGATCAAGACAAGAGGCCAGCAAATCGACCGCTTTGAGTTCACGACGTGCAAGCAGGCCCGCAGCCTCCCAGGCGTCAAGTTGGTGTAATGCGCGTGAAGGAGGTGTATGCATGGCTTTGAGGGAGTATCTTTGCTTGGGGTT
>JANYFF010000077.1 GCA_025362825.1 Polaromonas sp.
ACCGAAGTTCTGATCAAGGGCTCCGATCGCCAGCGCGTTGGTCAGATCGCTGCTGAAATTCGTGCTGTTCGTCCTCCCGAGCCTTACAAGGGCAAGGGCATCCGTTATTCGGATGAAAAAATAACGATCAAAGAAACCAAGAAGAAATAAGGAGCTGCACCATGTTGACCAAAAAAGAGCAGCGCCTTCGTCGTTCACGCCAGACCCGGGTTCGCATCGCCATGCAAGGCGTTGCCCGTTTGACCGTGAATCGTACCAATCTGCACATTTACGCCAGCGTTATTTCCGGCGACGGCACCAAGGTTCTGGCATCGGCTTCCACTGCAGAAGTGGAAATCCGTAAAGACCTCGGCGCGTCCGGCAAGGGTGGAAACGTTGCTGCTGCGCAAGCCATTGGCAAGCGCATTGCTGAAAAGGCAAAAGCAGCTGGTGTAGAAAAAGTGGCGTTTGATCGCGCCGGTTTTGCGTACCATGGCCGCGTCAAAGCGCTGGCTGATGCGGCACGCGAAGCTGGTCTGCAGTTCTAAGAAGACTGGAATTAAGTATGGCCAAGTTTCAAGCAAAATCAGCGAACGACGCTCCAGACGATGGTCTGAAGGAAAAAATGATCGCGGTCAACCGCGTGACCAAAGTGGTGAAGGGCGGCCGTATTCTCGGTTTCGCAGCACTTACGGTGGTTGGTGATGGTGACGGCCGCGTTGGCATGGGCAAGGGCAAGTCAAAAGAAGTGCCAGCAGCCGTGCAAAAAGCCATGGAAGAGGCGCGCCGCAATTTGAACAAGGTGTCGCTCAAAAACGGAACGATACATCACAAGGTGACCGGCCATTGGGGTGCTGCCAACGTCATGATGATGCCAGCAGCTAAGGGCACCGGCATCATCGCTGGTGGCCCAATGCGCGCTGTTTTTGAAGTGATGGGCATCACAGACATCGTGGCCAAGAGTCATGGTTCAAGCAACCCGTACAACATGGTTCGTGCCACGTTGGATGCGCTGAAAAACTCCACTACGGCTTCTGACATTGCAGCCAAACGTGGCAAATCGGTCGAAGAGATTTTCGGCTAAAAGCTGCCTAGGAGCATTGAAATGACGACAGAAAATAAAGTTAGGGTCCAGCTGGTTCGCAGCCCGATTGGCACCAAAGAATCCCACCGCGCCACCGTGCGTGGCTTGGGTCTGCGTGGTGTTAACAGCGTTAGCGAATTGCAGGACACGCCCGCAGTGCGCGGCATGATCAACAAGATCAGCTATCTGGTCAAGATTGTCTGAGCCCAGGCTCGATAGGAATTCAAAATGGAATTGAACGGTATCAAGCCTGGAGAAGGCGCCAAACATTACAAGCGTCGTGTCGGTCGTGGCATTGGTTCTGGTATTGGCAAAACCGCCGGTCGCGGCCACAAGGGTCAAAAGTCACGTGCGGGCGGCTACCACAAGGTCGGCTTTGAAGGCGGTCAAATGCCCATGCAACGCCGTTTGCCAAAACGCGGCTTCAAATCGCATCTGCTGAAGTTCAATGCCGAAGTTACTTTGGCTGCGCTTGAGCAACTTGGTCTGGCTGACGTTGATCTGCTGGTCCTGAAGACTGCTGGCTTGGTTGGACAACTCGCCAAGAACGTCAAGATCATCAAGACTGGTGAGCTGACCAAGGCCGTCAAGCTCAATGGAATTTCAGCGACTGCTGCAGCCAAGGTGGCTATTGAAGCCGCCGGCGGCTCAATCGCTTAATCATCAACTGGAAATAATCAGTGGCGACTAACTCGGCTCAAATTGCAAAATCCGGCAAGTTCGGTGATTTGCGGAGCAGGCTCGTGTTTTTGCTGCTGGCACTGGTGGTGTACCGTATCGGTGCACATATTCCGGTGCCTGGAATTGATCCTGGGCAGCTCAAGGAGTTGTTCAAGGGACAGCAGGGCGGCATATTGAATTTGTTCAATATGTTTTCCGGCGGTGCATTGTCCCGGTTTACTGTTTTTGCGCTGGGCATCATGCCCTACATCTCTGCTTCCATCATCATGCAGCTGCTCACTTATGTCTTGCCGACATTTGAACAGCTGAAAAAGGAGGGTGAAAGTGGTCGCCGCAAGATTACCCAGTACACCCGTTATGGCACGTTGGGTCTGGCGCTGTTTCAGTCGATGGGCATTGCCATCGCGCTTGAAAGCTCGCCCGGTCTGGTGTTGGTTCCTGGTTTCGGTTTTCGCATGACAGCAGTTGTCAGTTTGACTGCTGGCACCATGTTCCTGATGTGGCTGGGTGAGCAGATCACAGAGCGTGGTTTGGGTAACGGCATTTCGATCCTGATTTTTGCAGGCATCGCGGCTGGTCTTCCGAATGCGGCGGGTGGTTTGCTGGAGTTAATCCGGACCGGCGCTATGAGTATTTTGGTCGCCATCCTGATCATCGCAGTAGTAGTACTGGTAACGTATTTCGTGGTGTTTGTGGAGCGCGGGCAACGCAAGATACTGGTCAATTACGCCAGGCGTCAGGTCGGCAACAAGGTCTATGGTGGCCAGTCTTCGCACCTGCCGCTGAAGTTGAACATGGCCGGTGTGATACCGCCGATTTTTGCTTCTTCGATCATCCTGCTGCCGGCGACGGTAGTTGGCTGGTTCAGTACTGGTGAAAGCATGCGCTGGCTGAAAGATATCGCCAGCACGCTGACGCCGGGTCAGCCAATTTATGTGTTGTTATATGCCAGCGCGATTGTATTTTTCTGCTTTTTCTATACGGCCCTGGTGTTCAACAGCAGCGAAACTGCAGACAACCTGAAAAAGAGTGGTGCGTTCATTCCAGGCATTCGTCCGGGTGACCAGACAGCTCGGTACATAGACAAGATATTGGTGCGTTTGACGCTGGCAGGCGCGGTTTACATCACGTTTGTATGTTTGCTGCCGGAGTTCTTGATTTTGAAATACAACGTGCCTTTCTATTTTGGCGGCACGTCGCTGATGATTATTGTTGTGGTGACCATGGATTTCATGGCCCAAGTTCAAAACTACATGATGTCGCAGCAATACGAATCGCTGCTCAAGAAGGCCAACTTCAAGACATCGTTGGGTGGTTAAACAGTTCGCTTTTTCGTTTGGTGTCGTTTTGGTGTAAACAGCACCGCAAAGAATTTAGGAGAAAGAAATGAGAGTTTCAGCTTCGGTCAAGAAAATTTGCCGCAACTGCAAGGTAATCCGTCGTAAAGGCGTTGTACGCGTGATCTGCACAGACCCCCGTCATAAACAGCGTCAAGGCTGATTTCAAGTTTTAGAGGACGAACATGGCTCGTATCGCTGGTATTAACATTCCGCCGCAGCAACACACCGAAATCGGTTTGACTGCAATCTTTGGCATTGGCCGCACTCGCGCACGCAAAATTTGCGAAGCATGCGAGATTGCCTATTCCAAAAAAGTCAAGGATCTGACTGACGGTGATCTTGAGAAAATCCGTGACCAGATCGCACTGTTCACCATCGAGGGTGACTTGCGTCGTGAAACCACGATGAACATCAAGCGTCTGATGGACATCGGTTGCTATCGTGGTTTCCGCCATCGCCGCGGTCTACCGATGCGCGGCCAGCGTACGCGTACCAATGCACGTACCCGCAAGGGCCCGCGCAAGGCCGCCGCTTCGTTGAAGAAATAATTAAGAGGTCATTATGGCTAAGTCACCAAGCAACAACGCCGCACAACGTGTGCGTAAAAAAGTCCGCAAGAACGTTGCGGACGGCATCGCGCACGTACATGCATCTTTCAACAACACCATCATCATGATTACGGACCGCCAGGGCAACGCTCTTTCGTGGGCGTCGTCTGGTGGTCAGGGTTTTAAGGGCTCACGCAAGTCGACGCCTTTCGCCGCTCAGGTAGCTTCGGAAGTTGCAGGTCGCGCAGCGATTGAGCAGGGCATCAAGAACCTTGACGTTGAAATTAAGGGACCTGGTCCAGGCCGCGAATCTTCGGTTCGCGCTCTTGGCGCACTCGGCATTCGTATAAATTCGATCGCCGATGTAACCCCTGTTCCGCATAACGGCTGCCGTCCACAAAAACGCCGCCGTATTTGATTCCGTTGTCTTGCCGGCCGGTTGGCATTTGCAGCCAGGCCGCAGCAAGACTTTTTACCAAAGCCCACCGCCGCCAAGCTACCGCCCGACGGCTCCTGCAGTAATGCAGCAGATGACAAAAGGATATTCAAGTGGCACGTTACCTCGGCCCCAAGGCCAAACTGTCCCGCCGCGAAGGCACGGACCTCTTTCTGAAAAGCGCTCGTCGCGCGATTGCAGATAAGGCTAAATTCGACTCTAAGCCAGGCCAGCACGGCCGTACCTCTGGTACGCGTACTTCCGACTTCGGCCTGCAACTGCGTGAAAAGCAGAAGGTCAAGCGCATGTACGGCGTGCTCGAAAAGCAGTTCCGCCGTTACTTCGAGGAAGCTGATCGTCGCAAGGGTAACACCGGCGCGAATCTCTTGTTCATTCTGGAATGCCGTCTGGACAACGTCGTTTACCGCATGGGCTTTGGCTCGACCCGCGCTGAAGCGCGCCAGCTGGTGTCGCACAAGGCGATCACCGTCAATGGCGGTTCGGTGAACATTCCTTCGTACATGGTCAAGGCCGGCGACATCATCGCTGTGCGCGACAAGTCGAAGAAGCAGGCTCGTGTGGCAGAAGCCCTCGAATTGGCCAAGCAGGTCGGCATGCCAGCCTGGGTTGAAGTCAGCATCGAAAAGGGCGAAGGCACCTTCAAGAAGGTCCCTGACCGTGACGAATTCGCTGCCGATATCAATGAATCGCTGATCGTCGAGTTGTATTCACGCTAATTTCGTTCCTGCGATGCTGAGCACTGCGCTTGCAGGCTCCGCGTCGCCGGCCTTATCGGTGTAACGAACCGAGGGTATTGAGAGGAAGATTGCATGCAGACTAATTTACTGAAACCAAAAACCATTAATGTTGAGCAACTGAGCGCCAACCGCGCGAAAGTCACGCTCGAACCGTTTGAACGTGGCTACGGTCATACTCTAGGCAATGCACTGCGTCGCGTTTTGTTGTCGTCCATGGTTGGCCATGCGGCCACAGAGGTCACTATTGCAGGTGTGCTTCACGAGTACTCATCGATTGACGGTGTCCAGGAAGACGTCGTCAACATTCTGCTGAACCTTAAGGGCGTGGTGTTCAAGCTCCACAACCGCGATGAAGTCACCCTGAGCCTGCGCAAAGATGGCGCTGGTCCCGTGACGGCAGCCGACATCCAGACTCCGCACGACGTTGAAATCATCAACCCCGAGCACGTGATTGTTAACCTGTCGCACGGCGGCAAGATCGACATGCAGATCAAGGTTGAAAACGGCCGTGGCTATGTGCCTGGCAACGTTCGCCGCTATGGTGACGAGTCGACCAAATCCATTGGCCGTATTGTTCTTGATGCGTCGTTTTCGCCGGTCAAGCGCGTCAGCTATACCGTTGAGAGCGCCCGAGTCGAGCAGCGTACCGATCTCGACAAGCTGGTCCTGGAGATCGAAACCAACGGCGCAGTCACAGCAGAAGATGCAGTGCGCGCTTCGGCCAAAATTCTGGTTGAGCAGCTCGCCGTGTTTGCACAACTCGAAGGCAATGAGCTTGCCGCGTTTGACACGCCAGTCCAGCGCAGCTCGCAGCAGTTCGACCCCATCCTGCTTCGTCCAGTGGACGAGCTGGAATTGACGGTCCGCTCTGCCAACTGCCTGAAAGCCGAAAATATTTATTACATTGGCGATTTGATTCAGCGTACTGAAAACGAATTGCTCAAGACACCAAACCTGGGCCGCAAGTCGCTCAACGAGATCAAGGAAGTCCTTGCATCGCGTGGTTTGACCCTGGGCATGCGTCTTGAAAGCTGGCCACCGGCCGGCCTAGACAAGCACTAATCAGTTAACCGAAGACCATCTCTGACTGAGATGGCGCACAGGCAGTACCTGATACGGCTGCCTGAATATTAAAAAAGGAAATTACCATGCGTCACGGACACGGACTACGTAAACTAAACCGCACCAGCGAGCACCGCCTCGCCATGTTGCGCAACATGATGAACTCGCTGCTCCAGTACGAAGCCATCAAGACCACGCTGCCAAAAGCCAAAGAGCTACGCCGCGTTGTTGAGCCAATGATCACTCTGGCCAAGACACCAACGCTGGCTAACAAGCGTCTGGCGTTCGATCGTTTGCGCGATCGTGACATGGTCGTCAAACTGTTTGCAGAACTGGGCCCGCGTTACAAAGCCCGTCCTGGCGGCTACACGCGCATACTGAAAATGGGTTTCCGCGTTGGTGACAATGCACCTATGGCTTTGGTCGAACTGGTTGACCGTCCTGATATGGCTGATACCACTACAGCTGACACGGCTAAAGCAGAATAAGCTATAATATATTTATATCGCGCGGTGGAGCAGCCTGGTAGCTCGTTGGGCTCATAACCCAAAGGTCGTAAGTTCAAATCTTGCCCGCGCAACCAACATCCATGCCGTCTAGGCTGGTAGCAAACGCCCACTTCATGTGGGCGTTTCGCTTTATAGCCCACTTCTAGCCCAGCCGTAGCCCAGCCGTAGCCCAAGTTTTTGGTGCGCTAATTTCTGTGACCATTGGGTAAGTGCACGATGCGCTCTTTTTGGATCGCGACATGCGACTGCTTTCGACGACAAAGCGGAATTCGAGGTGTCTGAACTGCTCGTCCCAAAGCTGACATTGACTAACGCCTTCCGACCAACTGGCAGTGCGGCAGATGCGTACGTAGCATGGATGCATTGAACGTGGGGGTTCAACCATTGCGAGCTTTGGGGTAGTGTGGCTCGATCAAAGCCAGCAAAACATCCCCCAGCATGAGCTTGTCCGTCCGGGCTACAAATGCCGCTTTGCGCGTGGTCTTGCAGTGCGCGTTAAAGCCGCCTGTGGCCAATGTGCTTTGTCTCATCGCTGTCAGCTATTATGTTCATTAAGCCTGTTGGTCTGATCTTCACCAATAGTGTTTCAGACCATTGGCTGGTAGACCTTACTCAGTGTTTCCTTAAGAAATTTTTTGGAGCTTTTAGCAATCGTGCGCGGGAGGCTCCGTGACTTGCCCCAGCAGGGGCCACCTAAAGGTGCAGGGCGGGGAGGTGATCGTGATGAAGAATCCACGGGATCAGGATCTAACATATGGGCGCCGTATGCGCTGGTAAGGGATAGAAGCAGATGTGGTACTACTTCTCTCTGGATCGGCTCAGACATCACCGAGGCCAGTTTGCGCGAAATTATTGCCCGCCTGCGCGGCATTCAGTGCTGATTGTCATGCGCTGCATCAACACCTTGGGTGCTTGCTTGCTATCTGCAACGTGTCTACTCACCGCGCTGGGCGTTCACGCACAAGAGGATGAAGAGTTTGAATCCGCCGCCACTCAAACCCTCCGCCCAGCTGACAGGGCCGCCGCCCGCCTGAAGATGCTGGAGCCAGCGCCCGTCGACAGCCTACGCAATATCCTGGAAGAATTTTTCAAGAGCCGCAAGGTGTTGAGTGAACGCCAGGGTGATCTCGCAGCGAGCGAGCAGTTCTACCGCAACTGGATTGCGGCCTTGCCCGACGACTGGAACGGCTATTGGCAGATGGCCGCGGTGCAGATCCGCCAAGGCCATCTGGCTGAGTTTTTCCCGTTGGCCGACAAAGCAGCTTCACTTGCACCCCCACCTCAACGCGCCCGTCTTCTGGCCGAAATCGCCATGCAGTCCCTGTATCTCAAGGCCGACATCCAATTAGCCAACCGTTACATGGCCTCGGCTGAAAGCACCCTGAGCGAGTTTCGCGGTCAGATCCGCATCGGCAAAGGGGGGGGGCGGGGCCAGCTTTACAAGTTGGCCCGTAGCGAGGCCAGCATCTACTCGGTCAAGGGAGAGCTCCTGTCTTTTACATCCCGATACGACGAAGCCGCCCAATCAGCCACCCAAGCCGTGGCCGCTGCCAGGCGCAGTGTTGAAATTGGGGACAGTCTTGACGACCAAAAAAGTTTTTTTGCCCGCAACGAGCTGCTCAAAGCGCTTAAACGGCAGGCGCGCGCCCACAACGCACGCAGTGCCTTGTTTGATGCTGACCAAAGCCTCAAGCAAGGGCTAGAAATCATCGCCAATGGCGCGGTATCCAACCACCTTGTTGCCAACTTGTTTGCCACCATTGGCGACCTGCGGATGCGGGAAGGGCGCTTTCGCGAAGCGGAGTATTGGGCGGGCAAGGGGGCTGACACCATGATGAAATCGGGTGCAGCGGCCACCTCCGCGCCCCTGCTCGGCACCCAGGTCATCGAGCAAACCGCCCTGGCCGGGCAAGGCCGCTGGGCCGATGCTTGGAAAAAAATCGAAACGCTGGACTTGGCTGTTCAAGATAGTCCTGAGGCCAGACAAATGACGAGTAACCCGCTGACGCGCGACCTCGTGCTGCTTAAACTGCAACGCTGGGGTCAAGCAGAAGAAACCATCATGCGCAACTGGACCCGTCAGCAGGAAACCTTTGGCAAAGACCACTTCACGACTGCCCTCACCGAAGGTCTGCTGGCCTGGGCACAATGGGAGAACGGCCAACACGCCGATGCCCTGGCGCACTTCAACCACGCCCTGCCCAGCCTGATGACACCACAAGCCACTGCCGCTGGTTTTGAAGAACAGGGCTTGCGCAAACTCGCGCGCAAAAGCATTGCCGAGGCTTACCTCAAGGCGCTGGGCGACAGAGCAGATGCTGTGTCACTAGAACGAGGCTTTGCCATGGCGGAATGGCTCTCCGGCTCTTCGGTGCAGCAGGCCCTAAACGACGCCGCCCAGCGCACCCTCTTTCCGGACCCTAAATTGCAAGAGATGCTGCGTAGTGAGCAAGACCTACAGCGCGAGCTGGATGTGCTCTACCGCTACATGAACCAGCAGTCCAGCCAGGCAACAGCCTAGCAAACGCCGCAGATCGCCGAGCAGATGCGCCAACGCGTGGCCCAGCTCTCGCAGCAACGCCTGCAACTGCATCTGCAAATCCGTAAGCTGTTTCCCAAGTACGAGCAGATGCTCCGGCCGCGCGCACCCACCGTCAAAGAGGTGGCGGCCCAACTTGGAGACGACGAGATTTTTGTGCAAACCCTGAGCACCTCACTAGGCACCTTCGTCTGGGCCATTGACCGCCAGCACGGCTTGGTGGGCACCTTTTCCAAACTGGACGAAGCCACAGTGACCCAGCTGGTGCAACGCCTACGCGTCACGCTTGATGTAGCAGGCCAGGGCACCCGGGCGCCCAAATTTGACTTCGCCGCTGCAGCTCAACTGCATGCTGCCCTGCTCCAACCTTTGGCGACTTCATTGGAAGGTAAGCTGCACCTGATAGTGTCCACCTCAGGCGCGCTGGCGCAGATTCCGTTTGCGGCGCTGGTCAGCGCGCCGTTTACGGGCCCACCGGCGCAAGCCCCATGGCCGATCAAGCAACTGGCCATCAGTCATGTGCCAGGCGCCAGTGCCTGGATGGCGCTCAAGCAACTCAGCCAGACCAAGTCTGCAGCACAGGCCTTCATGGGCTGGGGCGATCCGCTTTTTGACGCCCGCCAAGTCGCGCTTGCGGGCAGCACGCGCCACATCGACCTGACCCGTGCTGTGCCAGCCACAGCGGGGGACGAGCTGGTCAGAAACGCCATTAAATACTCGCAAATTCCGGCGCTGCCGGAAACTCGGGCCGAGGTGCAAGCCATTGCCCAGTTGCTCAAGGCCGACCCGCAACAAGACACCCATTTTGGCCAGGATGCTAGCCGCGAGAGCGTGCTGCAGAGCAGCCAAAGCGGCCAGCTGGCCCAGCGCCGTGTGATTGTTTTCGCTACCCACGGCCTGATTCCCGGCGACCTGCCCAACCTGCGCCAACCCGCCTTGGCGCTGGCGGCGAACAGTACGGCAGAGACAGACCCACTGGCCCCGCTGCTGACGTTGCAAGACGTGCTGAGCCTCAAGCTCAATGCCGACTGGGTGGTTTTGTCTGCCTGCAATACAGCCGCGGCCGAAGGCCGGGCCGAAGAAGCGCTCAGCGGTCTGGCGCGCGGATTTTTCTATGCTGGCTCACGCAGCCTGCTGGTGACGCACTGGTCTGTCGAGAGTGAGTCGGCCAGCCTGCTGACCACCGGCACCTTTGCCCACCAGATCGCCAATCCGGGCTCTAGGCGTGCCGAAAGCCTACGCCAATCCATGCTCAAGGTCATGGCGCAGCCTCAGTTTGCCCACCCGACGTTCTGGGCTCCCTATGCGTTGGTGGGAGAAGGCGGGCGCTGAAGGTGTGAATCGCCGCGATCAGCGCCATGTACCTGGCAAAAACTCATCGCCACAAAGCAGTCATTCGATTGAGCAGCTCTGCCAACTGAACGGCGGTCCGGACACCACGACACCGGTCCTAGAAATTTGCGAGCTGCTCAGTCCGTAACAGTCATTGGCGGCAAAGGAATAGCGGCCGGTATGTGACGAACTTTTGGTCCAAGCGGGCACCCACAATTGACGAAGTCCCTGTCCGCAATTAAAGCCGAATCGCGCAAGTTCACCTCAACCCACAGACAGAAAAGATCCAGAATCAACCAGTAAAACTAACCGTTTAGGCATCAAACTTTATGCGGCAACTATCTTGACATCCACCGGGTTTGAGCGCTTTTGTACGCACAGGTGGGTCGTGTCAGGGTATTCCCACCCGTAGTTTTGTCATCTCAGCGACACATGCATCCCTGACCTCAGACATTAGCAGCTAACGTCAGCGTGGACACAGGATTCGATGTTGAGCAGTCAATGATCACTGACCCGGGCCGCAGGTGCGCCTGTAGCCCGTCGTTGCCCAGCATCAAGGCCTCGACCTGCGGTAAACCGATACCGCCAGCGGGTAGCCCTTGGTCACGATGTTCTTCGCCATACCGTGGCCCATCAGACCGACGCCGATGAAGCCAATCGCAGGCTGCACTCATGCGCTCACTCCTTAACCGACCCGGTCATGCCGGAGACGTAATGCTCGACAAAGAACGAGTAAACAAAAGCCACGGGCAACGAGCCGAGCAGCGCGCCGGCCATCAACGAACCCCAGTGGTAGACATCGCCCTCCACCAGTTCAGTCACCACACCCACAGGTACTGTCTTGTTCTCCG
>JANYFF010000164.1 GCA_025362825.1 Polaromonas sp.
TGATCCGCGCCAGCTCATCAAATTCGGCTTGTCGTTTAAACAGGTAATGGAGCGGATCACAGCCAACAACAAGCAGGTCGGTGGTCAGTCGATAAATGTTGGTGCCGAACAATACCTGGTGCGTGGTCTGGGACTGGTGGCCAGCACCACCGACATTGGCGGCATCGTGGTGACAGAGCGGAATGGCACCCCTATCTACATACGCGACGTCGCCCTGGTCAAGGAGGCTCCGGCACCCCGCTTCGGTGCGGTGACCCGTGACGGCAAGGAAGCCGTTCTCGGTATCGCACTCTCGCGCGTCAACGAGAACGCCAAGAATGTCGTCGATGCCGTGAAAGCCAAGCTTGCCGTGGCTCAGGCCGCTTTGCCTAAAGGCATGACCCTCGTGCCGGTTTATGACCGGGCGGAACTTGTTGGCAAAGCGCTCAAGACTGCTGAAAGCTCGCTGGTGGAAGGCTCGATTCTCGTGGCCATCATCTTGTTTTTGTTTCTGGGCGAATTTCGCTCAGCCATCGTGGTCGTGGTGACCTTGCCAATGGCCATGTTGATCGCTTTCATCCTGATGCAGCAGTTCGGCATTTCCGCCAACCTGATGTCGCTGGCCGGTCTGGCCATCGGAACCGGGATGATGGTGGACGGTGCGGTGGTTATGGTGGAGAACGCCTTCCGCCTCCTTGCACACGCGAGAGAGGAAAACAAGGCGTCGGGCAAACCCATCAACAAAACCCATTTGATCCTAGAAGCCGCACGGGAAGTGATGAACCCGATTGCCTTCGCCATCATGATCATCATCGTGGTGTTCATGCCGCTGTTTTCGTTGACGGGCCTTGAGGGCAAGTTGTTCAAACCTATGGCTTACACCATCACGTTTGCGATGGCTGGCTCTTTGCTTATGTCCATGACGCTGGTGCCCGTCCTGGCGGTCCTGATCCTGAAGCCCAAGGAAGAGAGCGACACCTTTTTGGTTCGTCATGCCAAGCGTGCCTATTTGCCATTGCTCGACTGGGCGTTGGAACGCAAATGGCTGGTGGTAGGCTCAGCATTGGCGCTGCTTGTAGCGGCATTGGCCCTG
This sequence comes from Polaromonas sp., assembly GCA_025362825.1. Taxonomy (GTDB): domain Bacteria; phylum Pseudomonadota; class Gammaproteobacteria; order Burkholderiales; family Burkholderiaceae_C; genus Polaromonas. Next base: position 1,073 of record JANYFF010000164.1, read on the forward strand.
TTTCCCTTCCTGGGAAAGGAGTTCATGCCCCAGCTCCAGGAGGGCACTATCCAGTTTCGCGTGACAAGTATTCCCTCGGCATCTCTGGACGAATCCATCAGGGTGTCCAACGTCGTCAGCGCTGAGTTGCACAAACAGTTCCCGCAGGTACGCTCAGTATTGGCGACCATCGGGCGCGCAGAAGGCGGGGAGACCTCTGACGTGAACTACATGGAGGTCAACCTCGACACCAAGCCGCAATCCGAGTGGCCCGAGAAAGTCACCTACGCCAAGCTTGCATCGGAGATGCAGGAAGCACTTGAAAAAGTGGTGCCAACTGCTGTGTTCAGTGCCACCCAGCCCATCCAGTCGCGTGTGGAAGAGCTGATTTCAGGCGTGCGAGCGACCTTGGCTTTGAAACTTTATGGCCAAGACCTCGAAACGCTGGACCGTCTGACCGGACAGTTGAAAGGCGTTCTGGACAAAGTGCCCGGCGCAGCGGATCTGGCTGCCGAAGCCAACAAGGGCAAGCCGCAGCTTGTCATCAAGGTGAACCGGGAAACGGCCGCGAGATTTGGTATCAATGCCGATGAAATCCTGGAGGTCGTCAAAGCCGGTATCGGCGGTGAGGCAGTTTCCACGCTTATTGATGGGACTAAGCGTTTTGACATCGCAGTGCGCCTGTCAGACAGCTTCAGAGCGGATCCTGCCTCAATTGGCGCCATACCCATTCGTACCAGCGAAGGCGCCTTGGTCCCGTTCTCGCAAGTTGCAAGCATAGAGCTTGCTGAAGGCTATTCGTTCGTTCGCCGAGAGTCGCTGCAGCGCTATTCAGTCCTGCAGCTTGACGTCAAGGGACGTGATGTGGACAGCTTTGTGAAGGAGGCCAACCTCAAGATCAGGGAACAGGTCAAGCTCCCGCCCGGCTACTGGGTGGAATGGGGTGGCGCCTTCGAGAACCAACAACGCGCTATGGCAAGGCTCGCGGTCATCGTGCCGTTGACCATTGGCTTGATCTTTATGCTGCTGTACACGGCCTTTAATTCGGCGCGCCATGCAACCCTGATCATTGCCAACGTGCCGTTCGCCGTCATTGGTGGAATCGTCGGGCTGTTTGTCAGCGGACAGTATTTGTCAGTTCCCTCGGCAATAGGGTTTATTGCGGTGTTCGGGGTAGCCATGCTGAACGGCATCGTCATGGTGTCGTTTCTGAATGACCAACGCCGCCGCGGTTTGTCCGTCCGCGATGCTGTTAGACGTGGGGCGGAATTGCGGCTGCGCCCAGTGCTGATGACGGCATCGGTTGCCATTCTTGGGCTGATACCCATGCTTCTGTCCACCGGCGTCGGCGCTGAAACGCAGCGGCCGCTGGCCACTGTTGTCGTGGGCGGTTTGTTCACTTCGACAGCTTTGACCCTACTGCTGTTACCGCTGCTCTATGAATGGTCCGAACTACGCGCTGAGCGGCGTTCGCAAAAAGCTGCGATGAATGATGCGCAACATCCAAAAGTTGACGACCCTTTGAAGGAGCAATCATGAGTTCAGGCCACACCCACGCTGTAGCGAGCGACAGCAATGAGAAGACCCTGTGGATGGCATTGGGCCTGACCAGCGCGTTTCTGGTGGCGGAGGTCATCGCCGGGGTCATCGAGACGCCGAGGGCCGACGTGTACACGCGCGCTACCGCCCAGGCCATGGTCGTCGGGTACTACGCCGCCGACGACATCGGAGCCGCCGAGACGAAGCTGGCGTTCCGCCCT
>JANYFF010000182.1 GCA_025362825.1 Polaromonas sp.
CCGCTATGTGGTGCTGATGCCGAACAACCCGCGCGGCGGTGGTGTATCACGCCGTATCGAAGGCGAAGACCGGGCCGAGCTTAAAGAAAACATGGACCAGCTGGAGTACCCGCAGGGCTCCAGCATCATCGCCCGCACCGCCGGCATCGGCCGCAGCGCCCCTGAACTCCAGTGGGACCTGAACTACCTGATCAAGCTCTGGACGGCGATTGAAGGTGCCGGCAAGGGCGGCAAGGGCGCTTTCCTGATTTATCAGGAATCGAGCCTCGTGATCCGCGCCATCCGCGACTACTTCAACAGCGACATCGGCGACATCCTGTTCGACACCGACGACGTCTACGAGCAGGCCAAGCAGTTCATGGCCCACGTGATGCCCGAGCACGAGCACCGCGTTAAACGCTACCGCGACGACGCACCGCTGTTCTCACGCTTCCAGATTGAGCATCAGATCGAATCAGCGTACGCACGGACGGTGCAACTGCCGTCCGGCGGCGCGATCGTGATTGACCACACCGAAGCGCTCGTTTCTGTTGACGTGAACTCGGCACGCGCCATCAAAGGCGGCGACATCGAAGAAACCGCTACCCGCACCAACCTCGAAGCGGCTGACGAAGTCGCGCGCCAGATGCGTTTGCGCGACCTGGGCGGCCTGATCGTCATCGACTTTATCGACATGGAAGAGTCGCGCAACCGCCGCGACGTTGAAAACCGCCTGCGCGATGCGCTGCGCCAGGACCGCGCACGCGTTCAGTTCGGCACCATCAGCAAGTTCGGACTGATGGAAATGAGCCGCCAGCGGCTTCGCCCAGCGCTGTCCGAAGGCGCATCCATCCCCTGCCCGCGTTGCGGCGGCTCCGGCCATATCCGCGATACCGAAAGCTCGGCATTGCAGATTTTGCGAATCATCCAGGAAGAGTCCCTCAAGGACAGCACCGCATCCGTGCTGTGCCAGGTCCCTGTTGACGTTGCATCCTTCTTGCTGAACGAAAAACGCTCGGAAATCAGCAAGATCGAAATGAAGCAGCGCATCAACGTGCTGCTGGTTCCTAATAAGACCCTGGAAACGCCAAACTACCGCCTTGAGCGTCTCAAGCACGACGACCCGCGCCTGGATAACATTGAAGCCAGCTATAAGATGGCCGACGAGATGGAAGATGCCACCACCGTCACCCGCCGCAGCCAGGAAAAGCACAACAAGCAGGAGCCTGTCATCAAGGGCGTACTGCCCGATGCGCCGGCCCCTGTGGCTGTACCAAAGCCTGAAACTGCAGCTGTGGTGCCCAAGGCCGCGCCGCGTCCGGCGCCTGTCGCGCCAGTGAACGCTGCGCCGGCTGAAAAAGGCTTTTTTGGCTGGATCAAGGGCTTGTTCGGCGGCGCTGAAACGCCGGTTGCCGCACCGGCACCTGAAGTCAAGAAAGACGAACGCAGCGGCGAAGCCCGCCGTGACGGCCGGCCTGAAGGCCGCACGGGTGAACGCAGCGAACGTGGTGGCCGTGATGGCCGCCGTGGTGGTCGCAGCCGCAATGAACGTGGTGAGCCCCGCGCCGACAGCCGCACGGAGGGTCGCACGGAAGGTCGCGCAGAGGGCCGTCCAGAAGGACGTACGGAAGGCCGCCCTGAAGGACGTGCGGACCGCGGCGAAGGCCGTGGTGGCGAGCGCCGTGAGCGCAATCCTGAAAGCCGCGCAGAAGGCGCACGCCAGGAACGCCCGGACCGTGCGGAACGCCCTGCAGGTGAAGCCCGCGCCGACGCCCCACGCAACGAAAACCGTGAACCACGCGAACCCCGTGAAGCACGCCCTGAGGGCAACCGTGAAGGCGGCCGCGCAGAGCGCCCACGCCGTGAACGGGGTGAGCGCAGCGAGCGTGGCGGTGAGCGCAGTATCCCGCGCGATGCGGTCGAGCAGGATCTTGCACTGGCCAACCAGGCTGCCATGGCCGCAGCCATGGGTGGCGAGGCCGCAGCGCCGCGCCAGGAACGCCCTGCAGAGGAAGTCGGCCGCGAAGGCGGCAACGAGCGCCGCGGCCGTGGCGACCGCAATGGTCGCCGCAACGATCGCCGTGGTGACCGTCCTGAAGAAGGTACAGCAGGCGCTGAAGACCGTCCGTTCAATCCTGAAGCTGCACCTTTGGCAGCGCAGGATGCTGACGGCAACGTCAATGCCGCTGCAACGCAGCCAGGCGGCGAGCCGGGTGATGACCAGCGCCAGCCGCGCGAACGCCGCAGCCGCGACCGTTATGGCCGTGATCGCCGCGAACGTGGTGAAGGCGAGGCACAAGGCCAGCGCAACGAAGGCAGCGAGCAAAACCCGGAATCCGCTCCACCGAGAGCCGATTTCGAGTCAAATCAGCCTGTAGCCCCCGAAAAACGGGCACAGCATGCTACTGAATTTGTAGCGCTTGCCCCGGTAGTTGCACCCGCTGCGCCAGTGGTGGCCGCTGCACCAGTGCCTGCTGCACCCGTACCAGCGCCTGTAAAAGCTGTTGCTCCAGCGTCTGCCATTGCAGGCTTGCCAAAAGTCCAGTCCTACGACCTGCCCCTGCAGGACCTGGCACAGGTAGCTGAAGGTTCCGGCCTGCAGTGGGTCAATTCTGACGCTGCCAAGATCGCACAGGTCCAGCAGGCCATGGCGCTTGAAGCCAAGCCAGTCCACGTCCCCCGCGAACGTGCGCCGGTGGCGGCGTCAACCGAAGGTCCACTGGTGCTGGTCGAAACCAAACGGGATTTGCGCGACATGCCACTGCCGTTTGAAAAGCCAGTAGCCTGACAACATCCTTCGCCTCCATAAAAGGAGGCAGGACTAGCAAAAGTGGCCCGTTCGTTTTTAGCGACCGGGCCATTCTTTTGACTGCAGCCAGCTTGCTCGCAGGACAACCGCAAAGGCTGTTATTGAAGGGCTGGACTGCAAGGACGGCAGCCATGTCTTTTGGCGCTGTCACTTGCAGTGGCACGGGTGCGCTTTCTGCGGCGCAGCGACCATGCCAGCGGCCACCCTGCACGGCGGCTTCACCACACCGACCCTGCCGTCGGGTGGCGTGATAACACTTGTAAAAACCTGCGGCAAGATCGCAACCAGGCAACCAGGCAATAAGGCAAGCCGCAAGGCCGCAGGCAATCCAGCTGGAAAACGCCGCCTCGGCAGCAGGAGAGTCAGGCTGTGTTATAGCTGTGCAGCTTGTCGATAGGCGTGCGCGGCAGCTTCAACATCCTCGCGCTGCTCTGCCAGCAAGGCCAGCGCGCGCCACGCATTGCGATGCAAGCCCGGGTCCTGCAGGCCCAGTGCAGCCTGCGAAAGCAGTTGCCTGGCCTTGCCCCAAAGCTGGCGGCTCATGCAGGCCATGCCGGCGAGGTACTGTAGGTTCGCATCGCGCGGACGCCCCAGCTGCGCGGCTTCAATACGCGCCAGCCAGGCCGGATCGATGGAGTCCAGCCCCGACTCAAGCACCGCGATCAGTTTGATGCGCAGGCTGTCACTGATGTCAGATTGCGGCAGCATGGCCTTGTCCCACACTTGTAAAAGCCAGCCGCGCGCCAGCGCCACGTCACCGTGCAACGCCATCAGTCGCGCCGCTGCCTGAACCACCAGTTCGGGCATGGCGCGTTCAGTGTCGTCCAGCGCTGCCCAGGCCTGCTGGAGCTGTGCCGGGTCATGCGCATCGTTGAGCAGCTCTAGCGCCAGGCCGCGCACAATACTCTGCGCCGCAACCGGCGAAAAGGCCCGGTGCTTGGCCAGTAGCCGGGCGGTTTCAAGCGCGGGCATGGTTTGCCGCAACTGCCGTGTGGCCCGTAGTTTCATGCGCAGCGCCAGTGTGCGTCGGGCTGCGCCCTGCTGCAACTGCTGAAGCCATTCGAGCGCAGAACCCGGGTCGCGGTCGTCCAGTGCCCATCGCGCGGCGCGAAACTGCACGCCTTCTCGCACTTCCTGTGCATTGCGCGGCGCCGAGGTCTGCAGGGCCAGTTGCAGGTGCTGGTCGCGCAGGGGCCGGTTTTGCAGCGACTGCGCGCTTTCGGCGACCAGCAGGTGGGCCAGCGACTGCAGCTGGTTGGAACGGCCGGCACTGTGACCGGTGACCTGGTCAGCGTGCTCTGTCAGCTGGCCCAGGCTTTTTTCCTGCGTGAGCGCATTCTGTGCAGACTTGGTGGCGCGGATGTAGCGGCCGGCCAGCTGGTGTGCCAGCGCGTCCATCAATGCGCCGTACATCGCGCGCTCCTTTTGCTGGGCACGCCAGCGCCTGGCTTCCAGGGGCAATGAAAACACCGCCGAAAGCGCCCGCAGGGCCACGTACAGTAGCGTAAAAAGGCCTGCCAGCAACAGCACCGTGAGATTGAAGGAAATATCAATCCGGTGCGGCGGCCAGAAGATGGTTACCACTGCCTGGTTGTTGCCGGCAAACAGCGCACTGGCGGCCGCAACAGCAAAAAGGGCAAGGAGCCAGAAAGCGGCGCGCATATCTGCCTGGCGCTTTCTTAGCGGCCCGCAGCCGCAGTGGCCAGCGCTGTCATGGTCTCGTCCAGACGCGGCAGTTCGCTGGTTTTCAGCTGGCCCTGCACTTGTTGCAGCAACTGCACAGCAGTCTGCGTTTTACGCGAGGCCGGGTCAAAGTATTTGCCCAGCCAGGCACTGGCGTTGGCCAGATCGGCGCGCGCCGTGTCGGACTGGCGTGACAGCAAACCCAGCCGGGCATTGAGCAGCCGCAGCTTGAAATTCTCGCGCAGAAAAAACGCCTGCTCCGGCGCCAGCAGCGCGGCTTCAGGCTGGTCAATACGGCTCACGCGCAACAGCTTGCGGGCTTCGTCATGCACACTGGCGATGATGCGCTGCGACCAGGCCTGCAGGGCGCGCCTGTCGAAAGGCAGCAGCGTTGCATCAGTCTCTTTTGGCGCACCCACCGGGCGCACGGTAGTGGGGGCTGCAGTCTCGGTTGTAGCGGCGCGCGTGCCTGTATTGCCTACCATGGCATTTGCCAACGGCAATTCGTCTGCAAGGCGGCCCAGCTCATCCAGCTTGATCAGCAGCACCGGCACATCGGTCAGGCTGGCCGCCTTGATGCGGTCAGTGTCTTTGGCGATGGCGCGTTGCAACGGATTAAGCCGGGGCTGTGCCGCGCGTTGCAGCCGCTGGTCGGCCGACCTGAGCGCCGCAATCAGCGGTTCGGCACTGCCGGTTAGTTGCGCTTGCTGCTGCGCCAGGCGCAGGGCCGATTCAATGTCCACGACCAGATTTTCATCGCGTGAACGCGACAGGCTTTGCATCAGTTCTTCGAGCTGCGAACGCTGCAGGCTGACTTCGCTGATGCGGGTTTCCTGCAGCGCCAGACGGGCCGCCAGTTCGCGGGTGCCGTCCTGCGCTTGGCGCGCCAGCGTACGGGCTTCTATGGACTGCGCGCCGGAGTCCTGGCTGCGCCGGGCCAGTTCTTCCTGGATGGAACCGAGCTTTTGCCAGAGCAAGGCGCTGGCAATCAGCCCCGCCGCTGCTGCAACGGCCAGCACCAGCGCCCATTTGCGCGGCAGACCTTCGACACGGGGTGTCACTGGCTCGATGTCGGGCGCAGGCAGGGGAGGCAGAACAAGGGAACTTTCACTCATGTAGGACCCGATTCTATCGAGCGCAAGGTGGCCAGGATGTCATTCAGGGCGGGACGTGACGCAACAACAACACCCCAGCCCGCAGAGCGGACGGTTTCAACAATGCGTGGATGCGTGGCCACTGCCCGCGCTCGCCGCCAGTCCTGGCCAGCCAGCCCTGGCTGCTGCGTCAGATTGGTAACCGCCTGCGAGCTGTTGAACAGCCACACCGACCCGTCGGTGCTGGCCGCTGCGGCGCGCTGCAGCTGGGTGTGCGTCAAGCGCGGCGCAACGCGCTCATAGACGCTGACAAAATCAACCGTCGCGCCTGTGCCCTGCCACTGTCGCGCCAGCCAGTCTCGCCCTGCCGGGCCATCGCCATCGCCCCCGTTGGCACCGCGCACGACCAGCACTCTGCCCCCCCGCCAGTCCCGCTGGCCGACCACCTGCCACAGGGCTTCGGAGTCAAACTGGGCAGCATCCGCCGGCGGCGCGTCTATCTGTTCGGCGGGAACACCGGCTGCGAGCAATGCTGCTGCCGTACCGGGACCAGGCGCCAGACAGCGCAAACCTGGCGGAACTACCAGTGCAGCATCAATTGCTATACTATTGATAGCGGTATGTGACCGAAATACCGGGGCTAGAGCCCGATTTATACCGAAAAAATGGTCCACAGCATTGGTACTGACAAACATACAGGCCGTGTAGCCCGCCAGACCCTGCCGGGCTTGTTGCAGGTGGGCCACGGCCTCTCTACCAGCCACAGCCGCAATGTCGATCAGCGGCAGCGCTTCGGCATTGAAGCCACCCTCTCGCAATTTTTGAACCCAGTGCCCGGCATCCGCTGCGGGACGCGTTACCCAAACACGCGTAAGCGCTTGCACAGCCGCCATGTCAGCAAGCCCGCCAATGCGTGGCATCAGGGGATGGCGCTAGGGATAGGGTTGGCAGCCCACACAGCGCCGCCGGCGCGCAGTCTGGCGGCCACGTCTTCGCCAAGCGCCTCAGCTTCGGCAAAGCTCTGCACCGAGGCACTGGCCTGGGCGTGGACGATGGTTTTCAGCGGTCCGCTGACGATGCCATCGCCGCCAGGTGGATCACCCCAAGCAGCTTGGAGCAGCATGCCCACCCCGCCAGCGCCCGATGTCGGGCCGCGGGTAAACGCCGCCAGCGGCATCGAGCAACTGCCGCCCATGGCACGCGAAACCGTGCGTTCAGCCGTCACCGCCAGCCAGGTCGGCATATGGGCCAGCGCAGCCAGTGGTTCCAGCAGGTCGGCCCGGTGCGAGCAAACCTCAATGCCGAGGGCGCCCTGCCCAGCCGCGGGCAGCATGTCGCCCATGGGAAAAACAGAGCCGATGCGCGATTCGAGGCCCAATCGCTTCAGCCCGGCGGCCGCCAGCACAATTGCGTCGTACTGGCCCTCGTCCAGCTTGCGCAGCCGCGTGTCAAGGTTGCCGCGCAGCGGTTCAATCTTCAGGTCAGGCCGCAGGGCTTTGAGCAGCACCAGCCGGCGCAAGCTGGAGGTGCCGACCACAGCGCCATGCGGTAATTCAGCCAGCGATGAAAACCGGTTCGAGACAAAGGCATCGTGCGGGTCTTCGCGCTCAAGCACACAGGCCAGCGCAAAGCCTTCGGGCAGGTCCATCGGCACGTCTTTGAGCGAGTGCACAGCCAGGTCGGCGCGCCCTTCGCTGAGCGCGACTTCGAGCTCCTTGACGAACAGGCCTTTGCCGCCGACCTTGCTCAGCGAACGGTCCAGTATCTGGTCACCCATCGTGGTCATGCCCAGTAGTTCGACCTGCCAGCCCAGGCGCGATTCAAGCAGAGCCTTGACATGGTCGGCTTGCCACAAAGCCAGTCGGCTTTCGCGCGTGGCAATCACTACTTTTTGAATCGTTTGAACTGTTGCTGCCACTCGTAACCCGCTTGTAATCCGTGAGGTGATGGCAATGCTAGCATGCGGAGTTAAAAACAAGAGGGCCAAGATGGTTACTTCCGCGCGCGTCAAAAAGAACAATGAAGCTGTCAAAGAGGGCGTCAAAACCACGGTGGGGAAAACATCGCGCAGCAGAGACAACGAGCGCCCGCTGGTCGAAGACATCCGCCTGCTAGGCCGCATCCTCGGCGACGTGATTCGCGAGCAGGAAGGCGTAGCAGCCTACGAGTTAATCGAGCAGGTGCGCAAGCTGTCGGTGGCCTTTCGCCGCGACGCTGACCAGGAAGCCGACAAGGCCCTGAAGAAACTGCTCAAAAGCCTGTCGGGCGACCAGACCGTCAGCGTGATTCGCGCTTTCACCTACTTTAGCCACTTGGCCAACCTGGCCGAGGACCGGCACCACATCCGCCGCCGCGCCGTGCACGAGCGCGCCGGTGATACCCAGGAAGGCAGCATTGAAGTGGCCCTGGCCCGCCTGCGCTGGGCCGGCATAGCTCCCAAAACGATAGCAAACACGCTGGCTCACAGTTTTGTGTCGCCAGTGTTGACCGCCCACCCCACAGAAGTGCAGCGCAAAAGCATTCTGGATGCAGAGCGCGACATTGCCCAGCTGCTGACCGCGCGCGATGACATCAAGGCGCTGGCGCTTGCCGTCACGGCGGTGAGCCCGGCACGCGCTGCCAAGGATGCGCTGACACCACGCGAACTGGCGGCCAACGAGGCGCAGCTGCGCGCCCGCGTCATGCAGCTGTGGCAAACGCGTTTGCTGCGCTTTTCCAAGCTTACGGTGGTTGACGAAATCGAAAATGCGCTGAGTTATTACGAGGCGACCTTTCTGCGCGAAATTCCCAAGCTTTACGCCAACCTGGAGCGCGAGCTGGGTAACCAGCCAGTGCACAGCTTTTTACGGATGGGCCAGTGGATAGGCGGCGACCGCGACGGCAACC
>JANYFF010000165.1 GCA_025362825.1 Polaromonas sp.
GCCTCTATTGCTGCTGCCCACGGCGCCGATCCGTTTACGGCCGTGCTGGGCAGCATTGCCGCCCTGCTGGCGCTGGGCGCGCTGGCCTTTGTGGTGTTGCCGCAGCCTGCCAAACCCTGAAACCGCGGGGGCTAAAACCGCCGGCTTAAAAACCGCGAACCGGCTTCGCCGAACCGCCACGGCAGGTCAGCGGCTTTTGAAATGCCGATGCGCGGCCCCTCCAGCACCACCACAGTTTCTGCACCGGCATTAGCCGCCGGCTGCGCCAGCAATTTGAAAGGCGCCCGGTCCAGCCGCATGCCGTTGAAGCTGGCGTCTACATTCAGCGCCTGGCCAACACGTCCCGGGCCGGCGCACAGCAGCCGAACATCCGTCAGGCCACGCAGCGCACGCATCTGTTCCAGCCCGGCAGTCGGCTCCATGGCCCGAATCAGCACCCCGGCGCCATGGCCTTCTTCGCGGCACACCAGGTTCAGGCACCAGTGGATGCCGTAAGAGCGGTACACATACGCACGCCCCGGCGGGCCAAACATCGCAGCGTTGCGCGGCGTCGGCCCTGAAAAGCTGTGCGATGCCGCGTCAAGCTGGTCATAGGCTTCGGTTTCAACAATGCGCCCACCCACACCACCGACCAGAAGCGTCATGCCGATCAGTGCGCGTGCCACCGCGTCGGAGTCGGCAGAAAAATCGATAATGAGCGCGGCCATGTCCAGAGCCTACAAACCCTTTTCAACCATGTCCAGTAGCCGCTGGCCGACCTGCTGCATGCGCGCACCGATCACCGGGCCCAGCGGGCCGTCAATCACCAGCATGGCCAGGCCGTGCACCGCTGACCAGGCCAGAAACTCCGCACCCGGGCGCCGCTCTGGCGGCATGATGCCGGCGCTGACCAGTTTGTCGAGCGCGCTGCCCAGCAGCTGGTAGGGGCTCTGGCCGGTCTCACCCACCCGCTCGGGGTTGGGGTCTGGCACGGCCAGGTCGTCCGACAGTGCAAATGCGGTGCGAAACAGACCCGTCTCGGCCTGCGCAAACCGCAGGTAGCCGGTGCCCACGGCGCGCACGCTGGCACGGGCAAAGTCGGCCGGCGCCAGGTCGGCCGGCACTGTCGCCAGCTCAGCTTCTATGGCCTTGGCCACGGCCGACAGCGACGCCGCCCGGACTGCCTTCAGCAGAGCCTGCTGGCTGGCGAAGTGCCGGTAAGCCGCGTTCGGCGCCACGCCTGCGCGGCGCGTGGCCTCGCGCAGCACCACGGCGTCCGGGCCGCCTTCACGGGCCAGCTCCACCCCAGCGTCCAGCAGCGCACGCCGCAGGTCGCCATGGCGGTAGGTGCTGCGCGCCACGGGGGGCTGAGGCCGGCTGTTCATGTCTTGTTACTTTTAAATGTGGACAGTGTTCATTATCTGGGGTAATCTATGTGGACGGTGTACACAAATTGCCAGCGTGCGCCTGAAACAGCCTTAAACAAGGAGCCAGCCATGCAGAAAATCACCACCTTCCTGACCTTCAAAGACCAGGCTGAAGAAGCCCTGAATTTCTACACTTCGGTGTTCAAGGGCGCAAAGATCGGCCACACCCGGCGCTACGGCGAGGGTGCGCACTTGCCGGCTGGCACGTTCATGACCGGCACGTTCGACATCGAGGGCCAGACCTTCATGCTGCTCAATGCCGGCGTTGACTTTGGTTTTGGCGGCGGTGGTGTCTCGTTGTTTGTCGACTGCAAGACGCAGGAAGAAATCGACCACCTGTGGACAAAACTGTCTGAAGGCGGCGAGCAAAAGCAGTGCGGCTGGCTGCGCGACAAGTTCGGCGTCACCTGGCAAATCGTGCCCGACATCCTTGGCAAGCTGATGATCAGGGACGACAAGGACCCGGTCAGATCGGGCCGCGTCATGCAGGCCATGATGAAGATGACCAAATTCGACATCCAGAAGCTGCAGGATGCTTACGACGGCGTTTGATTCACCCTCTACCACCCCGCCCGATTCAAAAAGGAAGCACCATGGCCACCCAGATGTTCGTCAACCTGCCCGTGAAAGATCTTGGAAAAACCGTTGCCTTTTTCACCGCGCTGGGTTTCAAATTCAACCCGAAGTTCACCAGTGAGCAGGCCACCTGCATGGTCATCAACGAGGGCGTCAGCTGCGTTATGCTGCTGGCCGAGCCCTTCTTCAAAACCTTCACGCCCAAACCGGTTTCAGACGCGACCCAAACCACCGAGGTGCTGGTCGCCCTGTCCTGCGACAGCCGCGCCCATGTCGATGAGCTGGTTAAAAAGGCGGTCGCGGCAGGCGGCAGCACCCCCCTCGCTTCGCATGACCACGGCAGCATGTACCAGCACGGCTTTCAGGACCTGGACGGCCACCTGTGGGAGCTGTTCTGGATGGAAACAAGCCACGCCGCATAGCACCTGTCCACCCGCATTTATTCCCGATAACCCGAATACCAACCCACCGAAAGGAAACCACCATGCAAGTCCAGCCATACATCTTTTTTGAAGGCCGCTGCGAAGAAGCTCTTAGCTTCTACAAGACCGCGCTCAAGGCCGAAGTCACGATGCTGATGCGCTACAAGGAGAACCCCGAGCCGCCACCCGCAGGCAGCGAAAGCTGCGGGCCCGATGTCTCCAAAATCTCCGGCGAAAGCGTCATGCATGCGAGCTTCAAGGTGGGCGACACCGACGTCATGGCCTCCGACGGCATGGCTTCAGGCAAGCCTGAGTTCAAGGGCATCACCCTGTCGGTCAACCCGACCAGCGAAACCGAGGCCAAACGGATGTTTGCGGCGCTCGCTGAAGGCGGCCAGGTCAGGATGCCGCTGGCCAAAACCTTTTACTCGCCACTGTTCGGTATGGTGGTCGACAAGTTTGGCGTGTCGTGGATGGTTAACGTTCCTGGCGAGATACCGCCAAAATAAGCGGCACAACGGGCGAAGAGCGTTGCGTTGCTATTAAATTAATAGCTACATCCGCCCGCTTTACCGGGGCTAAAGGCCTGTTTGATGGGTAAAAAAGCCAAAAAAGGCTAAAAACCTAAATATCCATCGCCGGGCGGTGTTCGTCCGGCCCCACATAGCGCCAGCGGCCCACATAGGTCGAGGCCAGCAACGCGATGAAGGCAATACCTGCAATCACCACCCAGGCATGCAGCCATTCGCCGTCGTAGGCGCCGAACATGCTGGCCCTGAAGGCCCGCACCACCCAGGTGAAGGGTAGCCAGGGGTTGAGGTTCTGGAAAAACGATCCGCTCAGCTCGACCGGAAAAACGCCGCCGGCTGATGACAGCTGCAGGATCAGCAGGATCAGCGCCATCGCCTTGCCGGTGTCGCCAAAGGCCCGCGTCAGTGCCACGATGATCAGCAAAAACGTCAGTGACGCCATCGCCAGCGTCAGCGCCAGGCCGGGCAGGTGAATGACGCGAATGTCCAGGATTAGCGTCAGCATCAGCAAAATCACGCCGGCCTGCGCCAGCACCACTGCGCCAGGCAAGGCCAGCTTGCCGAGAATCTGCGCCAGGCGCGGCTTGCCTTCGGCGGCCTCAGGCAGGCGCCGCAGGTGAAAGATAAACGCCGTCATCACCGCGCCCAGCCACAGCGCCACGGGGATAAAGTTGGGCGCAAAGCCTGTGCCGTTGTTGGGCACAGGCGCGTCGATTTCCATGGCCGGCACTACCGACGACGCCAGGCCGCGTGCGCTGCCTTCCAGGCCTTGCATCTGCGCCGGCAGGGCGCTCGACAACAGCTCCAACCCGGCAGACAGCTGCTGCGAGCCATCACGCAGTCGGCCCATGCCGCCGCGCAGGTCCTGGGCGCCCTGCGCCAGCGTGCGGCTGCCTGCAGCCAGCTCGTCCAGTTTTGCGTCGGGAGGCAACTTTGAAACCAGGGTTGTAAGGCCCGCGTTCAGCTCAATCACGCCGTCGGTCAGCGCGCTCACACCGCTGTTCAATTGCTTTGCGCCCTCTTCCAGCTTGCCCTGGCCGGCATTGGCTGCCTGCAGCCCGGTAACCAGCTGCGCGCCGCCGTCAGCCAGCTGCCCCGCGCCGGCCGATATGCGTGAACCGACGAGGGGGATGGAGTTGGTGTCTTCGCGCATGTGTATGGCGCCCGCCGTCAGCTTTTGTGCGCCGGCCTGCAGCTCGTCCAGGCCGCGGCCCAGCTCAGCGTGGCCAGCCTCCAGCGAAGCTGCGCCGGCTTTCAGGGCCCGCAAATCGCGGTTTCGTGGCCGTTTGGCCTCCATGGTGCGTACGCCCGCATCTATCTGTTTGACACCGCCTGTCAGCTGCTCCACGCCGGTTGAAAGCTGGGTGCCGCCGGTAGCCAGCTGGTTTGATGCGGTGCTGGCCTGCGTCAGGCCGGCCTCCAGCGTGTGCGCGCCGGTGCGCAGCTTGGTCACGCCGTCGCGCAGGCGCGAGATGTTTTGCCCCGCGTCGGCGCTGGCGCCCAGCACCAGCGTCCAGCGCTTTTCATTGAGGGTTTCATTGACTTGGTGGCCCAGCTCGGCGGCAAAGCGGCGCGCCAGGCCGGCGCCGTTGTAGTTGTCGCCCTCTGACGCATACACCACCAACCGCCCGCCTCCTGAGCGTATGCCCGGTACGGCCGAGGCGCTGAAGTCGCGCGGGATGATCAGCGCAAAGGCCGACTTGCCCTGGCGTACCGCAGCCCGGGCCTGGGCCTCATCGGTGCCGAAACTGAAGCCGAAGGTGCGTTTTTTCTGCAGCATTTCTGTCAGGTCGCGGCCCAGATTGACCTGCTGGCCGCCATACATCAAACCCTCGTCGAGGTTGATGATGGCTGCCGGCAGTGCCGAGGTGTGGCCGGCCGGGTCCCAGACGCTGGATAGATAGATGAATGCATACAGCGACGGGATCAATATGATGCCAACCACCGCGGTGCGCAGCTTGGGAAAACGACCAAACAGCCCGGCCTCTATCCGGGCGATTTGAAAGGCGTCGCGCAAAATGTTCATGGATCGGATTCTGTTGCTTGTAAAAACATTATCGTCAGCACAGGTAAGCCCCGGGGCGCTACAGGACTTGTGGGCGCTTGAAACCCTGTGGGTTCACCCTTACCTGCAAGACTGATCCAAACCTGCTTTTCATCCAGCCGCAAAGGCCCGTCCGCATGTCAAATCCTGCCAGCCCCGTCCATCCCGTCCTGCAAGTCAGGCCTTTAGGCTTTCCCTGGGAAACCATGGACCCGTTCCTGTTTTGCGCCTACCACGACGATGCCTACCCTGCAGGCAATGCGCAGCTCGGCCCCAATGCCCCCCTGGACGCCCGCGACATCGGCCAGGACTTCAGCCGCAAGGACGGCTGGAGCATGTACCACGGCGAAGAGGTACCCGGCTTTCCGGGCCACCCGCACCGAGGCTTTGAAACCGTCACCATCGTCCGCAAGGGACTGATCGACCATTCAGACTCGCTGGGCGCCACCGCCCGCTTTGGCCAGGGTGATGTGCAGTGGCTCACCGCCGGCCGCGGCGTGGTGCACTCAGAAATGTTCCCGCTGCTTGATGCCGCCGCACCCAACCCGCTGGAGCTGTTCCAGATCTGGCTGAACCTGCCGGCGCGCAGCAAGATGGTCGACCCCAACTTCACCATGTTCTGGTCGCACAATATTCCCCGCGTGGTCGCCCGTGACGAGCACGGCCGCATCACCGAGGTTGCCGTTGTGGCCGGTCGCCTGCAGGAAACCGACGGCACCGGCACACCGGCCACGGTCGACCCGCTGGCACCGCCGCCCGACTCCTGGGCCGCGCAGGCTGACGCTGATGTCGCCATCTGGACGCTGCGCATGGCACCGGGCGCCAAATGGACGCTGCCTGCTGCAAAAGGCGAAAAAACACAGCGCAAGCTCTACTTTTTCAAGGGCTCGGGCATCAGCATTGGCGGCCAGGCCATCGACGCCCACGCCGCCATAGAGCTGCGCGCCAGTCAGGACGTCGCACTCGTCAACACGGGTGACGAAGTTGCCGAGTTCTTGCTGCTGCAGGGCCGGCCGATTGCCGAGCCAGTGGCGCAGTACGGCCCGTTTGTGATGAACACCCAGGCCGAAATCCAGCAGACCATGGTGGACTACCAGCGCACCCGCTTTGGCGGCTGGCCGTGGGACGACAACGCTCCCGTGCACGGCCGGGACCCGGCCCGCTTTGCCGTGCACCCCGGTGGGAGTGAAGAGCGGCCGGAGGCGCTCTGCTGATTCACGTGCCCTTGCGCCATCCATGGCCGGCCTCAACAAATAACACTTTCAACCTATGTGGGGTAGGTCCGACGGTGTATGGCGGTGGCTAACCACCTAAGGCGCCGTTACCTGCAATTGAGGTCGTTGCTCGACTCAGGTACTCAATGTATCGAGCGCATGCGCACGCAAGGACGTGCTGGGGCCTAAAGGACTTTGTATAGTGATCAGTGCATTTTTAGTGGAAGACCAGCCTGAAATCAGTAAAACACTCGTCGAGGCCATGGAAGAACTCGCCCCTGTCACCTTTGTCGGCCTGGCCGCCGACGAGGCAGAGGCCATCCGGTGGCTCAGCGCCAATGACCAGATGTGGAACCTGGTCATTGTTGATTTGTTCTTGGGTAAAGGCACGGGGCTGGGCGTGCTCAAAGACTGCCGCGCCCGTGCCCCTAAGCAAAAGGTAGTGGTGCTCACCAGCTACACAGAACCCGGCATCATCCAGCGTTGTCGCGACCTGGGCGCAGACGAGGTGTTTGACAAGACGCAGGACATTGCAAAACTCGTCGATTTCTGCCGCACACATGCTGCCAACCTTAGCAGCATGAGCGACTACGGCCTGATCACCGAAATGCCCGAAACGCCGCTCGACAGCGCTTTGAGCGGTTGATCAACCCGGTGAAGACATCGGGTCGGCAGAGCGTGGATACGTGCGCTCTTCCTCAATCTCACCGTTTTGCAGGTGGATTTTGACCGACACGACTTTCCCCTAGACGAAGTCTTCCATCGCCGTAATCGTCTCGGCCTTTGTCGGCTTTGAAATCGCTGCGTGAGCCGCTCCTTGTTTCGTCAGATCCCAATGGTCCTGGTGCCTTTTGATGTGATAGTTTTCCACAGCGACTCCGGTGGTGTGTTTGTAAGACGCAAATCCTAGAACTGTACGCAGGGCACATCTGTAGGACGACAGCCGAAGATTCCTGGTGTCTCAACGCACCAAAGACGGGTTCGCAATACCTGCATAAAGGGGTGGCTCACACCTACAGCACGCACCCTGTGCAGCCCTTAAGCTTCGCAAATGGCGTGGTCCGGTTAATCCGGCGTGCTTTTTGCTATGCCCTTTGAATTGGGCATGTCAGTAACGATTCCCCATGAGCAAGAAAAATGAAACTTAAATCAAGCTGCACAAAAACAGTGACCGCGACCGCATGAGCGGCGGCATCCTCAACACCTTTCTGGTCGAAGACAGCACCGCCATACAGGAGGTACTGGTGGAGGCAATGGAGCTGATCGCGCCCATGCGGTTTGTCGGCCTGGCTACAACAGAAGATAAAGCTGTGCAATGGCTCACCGCCAACAGCAACGCGTGGGACCTCACGATCATCGACCTGGTGCTGCAAAGGGGCACAGGCTTTGGCGTGCTGCACGCGTGCAGGGAGCGCTCCGCCATGCAAAAAGTGGTGGTGCTGACCAGCTACCGCGAAGAAGACATGTGGCAACGCTGCCGCGAGCTGGGTGCAGACGGCGTGTTTGACAAGTCACACCAGATTGAAGAGCTGGTTGATTTTTGCCGCGTGCATGCGGCCTACCTGAAGTTCATGTCTGAGACGGAATTGCTGGCCGGGCATATTGCGGAGCAGCGGGGTGATTTGTAGTAATTAGATCAACAAGAAAAGTACCAACCGTCTAGCCATTAGTGGACTTTGCCGTCATGATGTGGGCTGCAAAAAACAATAGGGGAGGACTTCCGGGATGGCGACTCTTATTCCTGCGTATGGAGCTTGCGTATCGCGCATGACGTCGGGCGAGAAGCGTGTAGCAGAACGCCTTGAGCAAAAACTCGATGACGACTATCTGCTTTGGTACGACGTGCCCATGGGACCGCGCAACGCTCACCCCGACTTTTGCGTCATGCACCCGCGCCGCGGCATCCTCGTACTGGAGGTTAAAGACTGGCGCCTGACAACCATCCAGCAGGCCGATAAACAAACATGGGAAATTTTGGCCGACGGCATGCCAAAAAGTGTCATCAACCCCCTTGAGCAAGCTCGTCAGTACGCCCATCAGGTAGTCAACGCCCTGGAACGTGACCCTCAACTGGTGCAAGCTGAGGGCCCGCACGCAGGCAAGCTGGCTTTCCCGTGGAGCTACGGCGTGGTGTTTGCCAACATCACCCGCAAACAATTTGACGCTGCAGAGCTACACCACGCCATTGAGCCGCACCGCGTGTTGTGTCAGGACGAAATGCTCGAAGCAGTGGGTGCCGAAGAACTGCAAAGCCGGCTTTGGGAAATGTTTCCCTTCATGATGCGGGGCGCCATGTCGCTGCCCCAGCTGGACCGTGTGCGCTGGATCATGTTTCCGCAAGTACGGGTGCAGACGCAGGACACCCTGTTTGACGATGCGGATACCGACGCAGAGATGCCCGACATCATGCGTGTGATGGACATTCAGCAAGAGCAGCTGGCCCGCAGCCTGGGTGACGGCCACCGCGTCATCCACGGCGTGGCAGGCTCCGGCAAGACCATGATCCTGGGTTACCGCGCAGAATATTTGGCGCGGGCCAGCACCGCGACCAGCAAACCCATTCTGGTCCTGTGTTTTAACGAACCGCTGGGTGTGAAGCTGCACAGCGTGATGGCGGCCAAGGGCCTGAGCGGCAAGGTGCATATTCGGCATTTTCATAAATGGTGCCGCGACCAGTTGGTAGCCTTTGGTCAAAACCTGCCGGGGCAGCTGGGCGCACAGCAGTATGTGGAAGAGCTGGTGCAGCGCGTCATTACGGCGGTAGACCGCAGGCACATCCCCAGCGGCCAATACCAGGCCGTGCTGATCGATGAAGGCCACGACTTTGCGCCCGAGTGGCTGAAGCTGGTCACCCAGATGGTGGACCCGGCGACCAACAGCCTGCTACTGCTCTATGACGATGCGCAGAGCATTTACGAACGCAGCCGCAGCAAGAGCTTCAGTTTCAAAAGTGTGGGCGTGCAGGCGCAAGGCCGAACCACCATTTTAAAAATCAACTACCGCAACACGAAACAGATTCTGCAAACCGCCAACCTGATTGCGGCCGACCTGCTGACCGCAGACGACAGGGACGACGACGGCATCCCACTGGTCAAACCGATCAGCTGCGGCCGCGAGGGGCAGGCGCCCATCATCATCAGGTTGCCCAGCCTGCGTGAAGAAGCGTTGGCCATTGCCGCCGAACTGAGCCACGCCCACAAGGAAGGCCACGCCTGGGGCGACATGGCCATCCTGTGCGCCGACTGGAAAACGATGGACCTGTGTGCGGATGCATTGCACCAGCGCAAGTTGCCCTTCAATGTACGCAAGCGATCAGGCGACTACAACCCCGGTGCAAATGCCATACAGATCATGACCATGAAGGTCAGCAAAGGCCTGGAGTTTCCGGTGGTGGCATTGCCCGGCGTGGGGCATATGCCTGCGCCTGGGGAAGACGAAAGGGAAGCGGCGCGGGTGTTTTATGTGGCTTCTACGCGGGCGACACAGAGGTTAGTGATTGGGGTTGGTGGGGATAGCAGATTTGGTACGAAGCTTGGAATTTGAAGTGCCAGCCACTTTCGTTTTTCTTGGCTCCTCGATCGTAAATTCGTATACCGACTTACTGGTTTTTTATGAATCTAGTCCATCAGTACACTTGGTGGACACAGCGTTTAAATGACGGGATGGTTACATGATCGATATTCGGCCCTCCAACCTACGCGGCTTCACTTTATGCGGCCTTCATGGGTACAAAGACCTGCGGATTGATTGCAAAGCACAAGCTTCGATCGTTCTTGCTGAAAACGGGATTGGCAAGACAACCCTTTTGAATACGCTTTACGCCCTGCTTTCAGGAAGAATATCTAGATTGGCATCCCTCTCATTTCGAGAGGCAATTTTGCATTTCGCCGATAGAGATATCGTATTTTCCAGAGAGCAAGCTTTCAAGGCCTTAGATCCAACTGAGCGGAAAACGCTCATTAGCAGGAAGCCTGCACGTGATCTTTTGGAATATGTATCGGCAGAGCAGCTGTCCGATTTACTAAAGCATTACGCTGAAGGCACCAAAACCGACGCACGCAGGCACCCCACATTTCAGCGCATACACCGGATAAGCCCGTGGGACATTGAAGAAATTTTCATCCGACTTGATCGACTGCGCTCTTTAATGTATGACAGCTCCTACATTGCAGAGTTTAGGAAGAACGTGGCGGCTGCTATGGGCGGCAGTACTGTTCTCTACCTACCTACATATCGACGGATTGAGGCCACGTTTGATGACGTAAAAATGCCGAAAGCCATACCTCAAAGGGTGACCCTTGACGAGGATGAGAGTGACACTGACCAACTAATTTACTTCGGCCTCAGCGATGTGGAAGAAAAAGTGGAACGGATGACGCGGTTCATTCAGCAGTCAATGTTTGAAGCGTACTCCCGCCTGAGCGGGAATATGTTGGACGCAATGCTGGGCATGAAGCAATTTGAACTTCCTCTCGAGAAGCCGTTGGATTTGGAGCTTGTTCGAGTGATGCTGGGGCGACTTGGAAAAAGCAACAGCTTGTCCGATGCCGAACTAGAAAATGCTTTGAAGTCTACAGACATTACATCAGACCGCCACAGACCACTTACATACTTTTTGCGACAGCTATTAAGAAGCTATGAAGCTTCACGCCCTCAAGAACTTGCATTAGAAGAATTCGTATCAGTTATCAATGGCTACTTTGATACGGCGCAGACAGATAAGCGATTGAGATTCGACAAGGAGCGTTTGAAAGTGGACATCTGGCACGATGCGCTGGAGACAGCTCTGCCGTTTGGAAGCCTGAGCTCCGGTGAAAAACAAATCGTCAGTATTTTTGCCCGATTAATCCTCGAAGGTGATCAAAGTTACATCATTCATCATTGATGAGCCTGAACTCTCGCTGTCTATCGAATGGCAACGCCGCTTCCTGCCCGACATCCTAAAAACCAAGAGTTGCACACAACTGATTGCGATCACACATTCTCCATTTGTATTCGAAAATGAGCTGGACCGGTTTGCGAACGCCATTTCCGTAAGTACTAACCCGATTAAGGGATGACTATGGATCGCATAGACCAGCTAAGAAATGCGCGCAACTCACCGCATGTCAGTTTCATGGAGTACATAAAAATGCGCTCCAAATCCGCCAACGTTTTCTTAATCTTCGAGGGCAGACAATGCCCGAGTTTATATGTGAAGTGGATCACACAGCAACTTCAAGGGGTTCAAATCGGTGGACAAATAATTGCCAGAGGAAAGAAAAATGTCTTGCTGCTAAGAGAGCTTATTCATAGGAACGCTACAACTTGCTTGAATCAGGATATGTACTTCGTAGACCGCGATTACGACGTAGAACCC
>JANYFF010000204.1 GCA_025362825.1 Polaromonas sp.
CAGCGAGGCCGATGTGCTCAATACCTTTGAGGTGATGGCCGGCCTCGAAGCCCAATCGGGCGAGCTGGCCGCTCAGCGCATCACCGATGCAGAGCTGATTGAAATCAGGGCCATGCATTTCGAGATGCTGGCCGCCTGGACGCGGCGCGACCTGCCAACCTATTACCGGCTCAATTCAGCCATTCACAGCGCCATCAATGCCGCAGCCAAAAACACCGTACTGACGCAAACCTACCAGCAAGTCAACGCCAGGCTGCAGGCGCTGCGCTTCAGATCCAACCAGGACGGCGACAAATGGACGGCCGCCGTACGCGAGCACGAACAGATGATCAGTGCACTGGAGGCGCGTGACCCAGTCGCCATGCGGCAGGTTTTGATGGCCCACCTGAACAACAAACGTGACGTCGTGGTCGCGCAATTGCGCGCCGGCATCCAGACCCCTTTCGCAAACACCACAGCATGAACGCCCCACTCCCCCTGAAAATCACCCGCGCTGTCGCTGCGCACGCCTATGAAGATATTGCCCGCATCAGCAATGAAGTTGCCGGCAAGCTGGCCGCGCGGCTGGCTGTTGAGACCACCGGTGAGGTGCTGTTCTCGGCGGCAGACAAGGGACGCTATGCCACCGATGCGTCGATCTACCAGATGATGCCAGCCGGCGTGTTTGTGCCGCGCAGCATGCCCGACGTGCGGACCGCCATCGACATTTGCCGCGACATGGGCGTGCCCATCGTGCCGCGCGGTGGCGGTACCAGCCAGTGCGGCCAGACGGTGGGCGCCGGGCTGGTGATTGACCATTCAAAACACCTGCGCAACATCATCAGCCTGGATGTGGCAAAACGCACGGTGGAGGTCGAGCCTGGCATCGTGCTGGACCACCTGAATGCAGCACTCAAAAAGCATGGCCTGTGGTACCCGGTAGATGTGTCCACCAGCGCGCAGGCCACGCTGGGCGGCATGGCCGGCAACAACTCCTGCGGCAGCCGCAGCATCGCCTACGGCAATATGGTGCACAACGTGCTGGGCGCTCAGGCCTGGACGTCCAGCGGTGACCTGCTCGAACTGGGCCCTTACGCCACCAGCAGCGGCAAGGCTCGTGCGCTGGGCGACTACGTTCGCGACCTGGCTATTGAGGCGCACGCAGAAATCGGCAAACATTGGCCCCGCGTGATGCGGCGTGTAGGCGGCTACAACCTGGACATTTTTGACCCCCGCAGCGAACGGCCCTACACGGCTGACGGCTCGGTCAACCTGGCGCACCTGCTGATAGGCAGCGAAGGCACGCTGGCGATGACCAAGTCACTGACACTGCAGCTCAGCGAATTGCCGCAGGCCAAGGTGCTGGGCGTGGTGAACTTCCCGACCTTTTACCGCGCCATGGATGCGGCGCAGCACATTGTCAAGCTAGGCGACGGCACACTCACGGCGGTAGAGCTGGTCGACCGCACGATGATTGAGCTGTCGCTGCAAAACCCGGTTTTTGCGCCGGTGGTGCGCAGCGCGTTGATAGGCCGGCCTGAAGCGATTTTGCTGGTCGAATTTTCAGGTGCCAGCAAGGCCGAGCTGTTGCCCAAGCTTAAGCAGCTGGGTGAGCTGATGGGTGACCTGCTGCTGCCCGATTCAGTCGTTGAGCTGGTGGACGACACTGCGCAAAAAGCCTTGTGGGAAGTCCGCAAGGCCGGCCTTAACATCATGATGAGCCTGAAGGGCGACGGCAAGCCGGTGAGCTTTATTGAAGACTGCGCCGTGCCACTGGAGCACCTGGCTGAATATACCGGCGCGCTGACAGAAGTCTTCAAAAAATACGGCAGCAAGGGCACCTGGTATGCCCATGCGTCGGTGGGCACGCTGCATGTGCGGCCCATCCTGGACATGCGGCGCGAAGGCGCGCCCAAGATGCGCGCGATTGCCGAAGAAACCTCGGCGCTGGTGCGCAAGTTCAAGGGCGCCTACAGCGGCGAGCATGGCGATGGCCTGTGCCGCGGCGAATGGATATCGTGGCAGTTCGGCCCCAAGATCACCGAAGCGTTTGCCAGCATCAAGCAGGCCATGGACCCGCTCAATCTGCTCTGCCCTGCCCGCATGGTCAACCCGCCCAAAATGGACGACACCCGGCTGATGCGCTTTCCGCCCAGCTACAAGGTCGTCCCGATCAGGACCGCGCTCGACTGGCGTGCCTGGGACGTGCAGAACGACCCGGCCACCGAGCTGACCAGCGCCCCCGGCAGCGGCGGCGATCCGGCCAACGGTTTTGCCAAGGCCGTGGAGATGTGCAACAACAATGGCCACTGCCGCAAGTTTGACGCCGGCACCATGTGCCCGAGCTACCGTGTCACGCTGGACGAAAA
>JANYFF010000206.1 GCA_025362825.1 Polaromonas sp.
GGGCTGGCCCACCAGCGTGCCAATGGCGCCGTCAAGCACGATTTGTGCGGTTGCGTTGCCGTGGATGCCCATTTTGTGCTCCAGGCCGCCGCAATAAATGCCGTTACGCGCGCCCAGCGTGCCATCTTTATTTACCATGAACTTGGGCACGATAAACAGGCTCACGCCCTTGATGCCAGGGGGCGCATCGGCCAGCCTGGCCAGCACCAGATGGATGATGTTGCCCGCCATGTCGTGCTCGCCGGCACTGATAAAGATCTTGTTGCCGGTGATTTTGTAGGTGCCGTCAGGCAATGCCTCAGCCTTGGTACGCATCAGGCCCAGGTCTGTACCGCAATGCGCTTCGGTCAGGCACATGGTACCGGTCCACTCGCCACTAGTCATTTTGTGCAGGTAGGTCTGCTTCTGCTCGTCCGTGCCGTGGCTGTGAAGCGCCGCATGCGCACCATGCGTGAGGCCGGGGTACATGGTCCACGCCTGGTTGGAACTGTTCAGCATTTCATAAAAGCACTGGTTGATGACCAGTGGCAGGCCCTGGCCACCAAAGGCCGGGTCACCGCTCAGTGCCGGCCAGCCGCCTTCAACATATTTTGCGTAGGCTTCTTTAAAACCCCTGGGCGTGGTGACAGCGTGCGTGTTGATGTCCAGCTTGCAGCCTTCTTCGTCGCCACTGATGTTCAGGGGGAACACCACATCGCATGCAAACTTGGCGCCTTCTTCAAGTATGGCGTTGATAGTCTCAACATCTGCATCGGCATATTTGGCAATTGGCTTGAGTTCTTCGGAAACTTTAAGCACTTCGTGCATGACGAATTGCATGTCGCGCAGGGGTGGGTTGTAGATGGGCATGTGATTACTCCTCGGATGCTTTGCCGGATTTGGCGGATTTGGTGGTGACTGGAATGCGTGGAATGCTGGCCGCAACTTCGCTGCCATAGCGCGCAACGATGTGGGCAAAGCCCTGATGGGCACGGCTTTCGGAACCGGGGGTTTTCAGGAAACGGGCTTCGTAGTGAAGGGCAAGAATCAGGCCGTGAATTTCAAAAGCCATCTGATGTTCGTCGGCATCAGGGCGCAAGTGCTCGGCCTCCTTGGCCTGCACCACGGCACGGTACATGGCCGCCAGCCAAGTCTTGACCGAACCTGCCAGCGCGTCGCGCACCGGGCCGGGCCGGTCGTCAAATTCGACCGCACCGCTGATGTACAGGCAGCCGGAGTCAATTTCAACCGAAGTGCGGCGCATCCAGTTCTGGAAAAGCGCCTGCAGCCGGGGCAGGCCGCGCGCCAATTGCAGCGCGGGGTAAAAAACCTCTTCCTCAAAGCGCGTGTGGTACTCACGAATTACCGAGATCTGCAGCTCTTCACGCGAGCCGAAGTGAGCAAAAACGCCCGACTTGCTCATGTGCATCACCTCGGCCAGCGTGCCGATGCTGAGGCCTTCCAGGCCAATGTGGGAGGCCAGGCCCAAGGCGGCGTCAACAATCGCAGCCTTGGTCTGCTGGCCTTTTTGCATGACCACGCCACCGGACTGGCCGTCACGGCTGTCTTTAGGCTGTAGGCGAGGCGATTTGGCGGAAATTTCAGTGACTGACATGACATCCAGACAAAGTATTGAAAATAAAACGAACGGTCGTTCTATTTTGCAGCAAATTATCTGGCGTCAAGCTTTTTTGAAGGAATAAACCTCCATTTATAGGGGCTTTCGCCTAGGGTTATTGCGGGTTAACCCCAGGATTGACTTGGAGAGATGTGACCTGGCTAGAGCTTGAAAGGAACCACCACCTGGCGTTGCTCGCCCAGGCCTTCAATGCCCATAGTCATCACGTCACCTTTTTTCAGGTAGGTCGGCGGCTTCATGCCGAGGCCGACGCCTGGCGGCGTACCTGTGGTAATCACATCGCCCGGCTCCAGTGTCATGAACTGGCTGACATAGCTCACGATTTTGGCAACGCTGAAGATCATTGTCTTGGTGTTGCCAGTCTGCATGCGCTTGCCGTTGACGTCCAGCCACATGGCGAGTTTTTGGGGATTGGGGATCTCGTCGCGCGTGACCAGCCAGGGGCCGAGCGGGCCAAAGGTGTCGCAACCTTTGCCCTTGTCCCAGGTGCCACCGCGCTCGATCTGGAACTCGCGCTCGCTCACATCATTGATGGTGCAGTAACCGGCCACATGGTTGAGCGCGTCTTTTTGGGAGACATAACGCGCCCGGGTGCCGATCACCACGCCAAGCTCGATTTCCCAATCGGTCTTGACCGAGCCTTTGGGCAGCATCACCGGGTCATTTGGTCCCTGAATACAACTGGTGGTTTTCATGAAGACTACGGGCTCCGGTGGAATCGGCAGGCCGGATTCTGCTGCATGGTCGGCATAGTTCAAACCGATGGCAATGAACTTGGGCGTACCTGTCACCGGGCTGCCATAACGCGGTGAGCCTTTGACCAGCGGTAATTTGTCGACCTTGAGCTTGCGCAATTTGGCCAGCGCGGCATCACCCAGCTGGGCCGGGCCAATGTCCTTGATGACAGCGCTCAAATCGCGCAGTTTGCCATCGGTATCAACGAGTCCCGGCTTTTCTTTTCCGGGGTTTCCGTAACGAACGAGTTTCATGGTGCTTCCTTTTTATTTAATGTGAATGACGAAAA
>JANYFF010000217.1 GCA_025362825.1 Polaromonas sp.
CTTCCGAAAGAGGTCTCCGCAGTGTAGGTCGCTGATGTGAGGACAACGGGCAGGTAGCCTACACAACGGCAGCTTGCGCTACCAAAACATAGTTATCTTTAAGTAGGAAATTGGTATGAAAATTAATTTGAAATTTCTCGCAGTGTCTGGCGCATTTCTTGTCGCAGGTCTGGTTGGTGGATGTGCAATGGGCATATCATCTTCAAGTTCCATGGAAGACAAGATGGGCATGAGTGGGCAAATGGACATGCAAACCGTGTGCGAAAAGCACAAGGCAATGATGGCTGGCAAGTCAACAGTCGAGCAGCAAACCATGATGAATGAGCATATGAAATCGATGTCGCCAGAAATGCGGACCGGCATGCAAGCGATGCACGCGAAGTGCGCAACTTCTTAAATCAGTACATGACCCGTTGGGCTGGTGTCGGTAGCTAATAGTCAACCGATGCCTCGCTCGCTAAGTAATTTTTTTCATTGGAGCAAGTGCAGCACGGACAACACTGCACGAAAGTAACGTGTTTTGCCGCCCGCTCACAGATATGCTTTTACTTTCATCATCAACATTAAAAACTTACGGACTCGGATGAATAAACTCAACGAAGATCGACGTGACTTTCTTAAGTTAGCCGGCGCACTCCCCGCGACCGTAGCTGGATCCTGGGCCTTTGCCCAAGTACCGGATGCCGCACCTACTGTGGCTGCCATGGGCGATATCGCGCCGCAAGACCGCGTCTTCATCACCAACGAAGACTCCAACACGATCAGCGTGATAAATCCTGCATCTAATACCGTCGACACAACGATCAATCTGACTAGCTTTGACGAAGACGCCCGGTCACCGTTTCGCTATGTCACCGGAGGCGTGATGCCCACACACGCCGCCATGATTCACAAGCCGCTGTACCACGGCTGCATTGACGCCCACGGCGCGGTGCCCAACCCCGACGGCACGCTGTTAGCGACCTCGGGCCGCGGTAGCAGCAACATTTATCTGATCGACGCGGTGAATCGCAAGGTGCTGGGCAACTTGCCCAACCCACAGGCTGGCCCTACCACCAACCCGGACCGCCTGTCGAGCGGCATTTTGCTGGGACGTGAGCCTCATGAGCCCACATTCACCCGCAACGGCCGCGAGTTGTGGGTGACGTTGCGTGGCGAGGATCGCATCGCCATTCTCGATGTAGCTTTGGCGCGCAAGCAGGTCACGGGTGAGGCAGCCAACGCGGTGCGCGCTTATGTTCCGACGCTTAACGGGCCAGCCCAAGTCTGGTTTTCCAAAGATGGCGCATTGGCTTTCGTCATCAGCCAGAAGGTGGCTCAACTGGAAATCTTCAAGGTCAACACCGATGCACGCGGCTACTCTCGTCCAGAACGCCTGCGAATCGTGGACATTAGCGCGCAGGACAAGCCAGCGTTCACGCCTTTCCAGAAGCTTTCGCCCGACGGTAGCCAGATGTGGCTGTCGCACAAGCTGGCCGATGCGGTGTCCATCGTGTCGGTGCGCGACCCGGGCCAGGTGATGGCTACCATTTCCCTTGGCGAGATGGCGCGGCCCAATCACCTTGAATTTGTGGACAACGCGCGCGGCCAGGTCGCGTATATGAGTCTTGCACGGGTCGACGATGGCGGCCCGAATGGAGCCGCGTCCAGCCGACTCGCCATCATCGACCGGTCAGTTCCGGTGGCGCAGCAGAAGGTCTTCGGCCTGGTCTACACCGGCGGTCGGGAAGCGCACGGTCTTTGGACCAATCCAGCTAACAATCTGCTTTACGTCGCGCATGAGCAAGACGAATTGCCCGGCACGCCCAACGCAGGGCAAACCGTGTGTTCGGCCTTCGATGTGTTTAACCCACTGCAGCCCAAGCTCATCACGCAGATTCCGCTGGGTGCGCTGAAGCTGCCTTCGGGTGAACTGAGGAATAAAAAGAGTATCAATCTGGTTTACGTCCGACCTGGCACCAAAGGGCAGACAGCATGACTGATCACAGCGCGCACCAGGCAGCTGGAGTTGCGCGACCCGGCGCCGCCAAGAGCAACCAATTTCAAATGGATATGGATAAAGGCATGGCGCGCATGATGGACGACATGCACCGACCCGGCTTTACGGGCAATCCGGATCATGACTTTTTGGCCATGATGATTCCGCACCACGAGGGCGCGATAGACATGGCTAGACTGTTGTTGATTCATGGCCGTGATCCTTTGGTGCGCCAGTTAGCAGAAGACATCATTGCCAGTCAGACGATAGAAGTTGCCGGAATGCGCGGCAGGATGGCCATCCTGCTTCAAGGCGCCAACCCACGACCGGACGGTTTCCCTGCCCTTGGAGCGGTCAGAGGGGGATGAGCATCTAACCAGCCCTAAGTGTTTATCCACTTGATTGAACTGAAAGAAACACTATGTACGGACAGCACATCACTATCTCTGGGCCATTTCCCTTCGCCGTCGAAAAGGTCACAGCGGCTTTGAAAAATGAGTGCTTTGGAATACTCAGCGATATCGACATCCAGAAAGCGATGAAAGAAAAGCTCGGCGTAGATATGCCGGCTTACCGGATTCTTGGCGCTTGCAACCCGCCACTGGCTCATCGCGCATTGCAGGCAGAGCTTGAAATCGGTTTGCTGCTACCTTGCAACGTGACCGTGCGAGAAGGCGACGGCGGCAAGGTGAGTGTTGAATTTTGGACCCGCAGCTGATGGTGCAATTGACCAGCAACCCAGAGATGACAAGCGTTGCGGACGAAGCCGGCGAGCGGCTACGACGTGTGCAGACTGCGTTATCTACTTCAGGCTGAGAGGGAATTCAACACCCATTCCATGCTCAGACTTTAGCCAGTTCACCATTTCCATATGTTTTAGACCGCGCTGTTCATCGACGAGCGCGAACCAGTAGCTCATCGGCTTTTCGTATTTCCTCTCAATTGACGGAAAGTAAAAAGCAGGACCCTCAACCTTTGGCTCAGTCGTCATTTGTTGGCTCCATTTTCAGTGGGTGGTCGCACGGTGACATTGCACGCGACCGCCAACGGACCTAATGACGCAACGCTCTAAGCACCGCCTCACGCTCGGGTCACATCACATGGAGGCCCCCGTCCACCATCAAGGTGGTGCCGGTGATAAAGGATGCTTCGTCGCTGGCCATCCACAACACCGGCCAGGCAATTTCCTCAGGCGCAGCCCATCGGCCCAGCAGTGAAGTGCTTTGCCGCTCGGTCTTGAGCTGCTCTACAGTCTTGCCAGCAGCATGAGCTTTTTTGACATGAAAGTCGGTGAGCGTAGAGCCAGGACAAATCGCATTGGCGCGTATACCGAACGCGCCCTCTTCATGGGCCAGAGTGCGCGTAAATGCTAGCAGGCCGGCTTTGGTCGTGTCGTACAGGCCCATGTTACTGCGCCCGGTGACGGCGTAGCATGACGAAATGTTGATAATGCTGCCGCGGCCGCAGCGCCGCAAAGCCGGCAGCGCGGCACGGCAATAGTTTGCGGCGCCAAGCAAATTAACACCCACAATCGCCAGCCACTCTTCAGTGCTTGCGTCCGCCAGCGCAACACGGGTACGCATGGCAGCATTGTTGACGAGGATATGCAACTCGCCCTGTGCCTGCAAGGCAAGAGTCACTGCCGCTCGGGCCGCCTCGGCGTCTGACACGTTAGCCGCGAAGTGGGTCAAACGGGCGGCGGGCATTTCGGCGGTGATGTCCCGGCAGGTAACCGCCAGCGCCTCTGCATCCTGATCGACTAGGGTTACATGAGCGCCCTCGGCGCAGAACAACCTGACGATGGCCGCCCCGATACCGGCTGCAGCGCCGGTAACTAGAGCGGATTTTCCTGCAAGTCTATTCATGACGTTCAGTCCTGTAAGCAGGCAGTACTAGTCCGCTTTGGCACCGGTAGCCTTGATGACTTTGCCCCAGCGAGGAATCTCGCTGCGGATCCACGCGCTGAACTGCTCGGGCGTACCGGCCACGACATCAAACTCCATTGCCGTTAGCCGGTCCCTGACGTCGGGCGATTGCAGAATTTTGGCTAGCTCCTTGTGGTAACGGTCGACAATGTTGCGCGGCGTGCCCCCCGCGGCGAGAAAGCCAATCCAGGAAGTCGCCACTAGTCCGGGATACCCAGACTCCACCAGAGTTGGCACGTTTGGAGTGCCTGGGAAACGCTTGGCGCCTGAAGAGGCAATCAGCCTGAGCCGCCCTTCCTTGGCAAATTGCAGGACGTTGCCTGGCACCATGAAGGCGGCTTGCACGTTGCCGGCGACGAGGTCCGTCAGGGCTGGCGCGGCGCCCTTGTACGGAATGTGTGTGAGGTCTATACCGGCTTCCAGCTTGAGCATTTCCATCGTCAGGTGGGATGCGCTTCCCACCGACACCGAGGCATAGGAGAGCTTGCCGGGCTGCGCCCTGGCGAGCGCTACCAGTTCGGCCACGTTCTTAACCGGCACGCCGGGGTTGACCACCAAATACTGCGGAGAGGTTACCGCCAGTGTGATCGGCACCAGGTCTCTGACCGGGTCAAAGGGCATTTTGTCGAACAGCGTGACATTGATGGCCAGGGGACCGTTATAACCAACCAGCAGCGTGTGCCCGTCAGGCGGCGACTTGGCCACGTAATCTGCGCCGATATTGCCGCCGGCGCCGCCCTTGTTCTCGACAACCACCGGCTGGCCAAGCGACTCCTGCAGCTTAGGAGCGACCAGGCGCGCAAGCACGTCATTAGTGCTGCCCACAATCGGGACGATGATGCGAACCGGCTTGGTAGGCGCCCATTCAGGCAGTTGAGCGCTTGCCACAGACCCTAGGCCCAGCGCAAGAACCAGCACCAACAAGTTACGTATTTGTAATTTCATGGTTGGCTCTTTTCCGACCGCGTTACAGGGTGTAGACCGGTTTGCCGTTGACATTCTGGATCTTGTCTTTGGCCCAAGGTTTAGGGTCCTGAGTCTTTGGAAGCAGAACCCCAGCCGCGCGCACCTGTTGCGCGGCAGCGTCAAGCGCGGGGGGCTGCATTCCCCGCTCAAGCCCGAGCGCGGCCTCTTCAAGCATGCGGCGGGCCATGACGATGGCTTTGTCGGTCGGCAGGAGCAGCTCACGGGTACGATCCTGAATGGCACCCATGCTCTCCTGCAAGGATGCATCCTGTTCCGAAAAACCGTGGATACCGCTGTAAGCGCGCTTGTCTTTTTGCGCCACACGGTCCATCAGATAGTCGTTGTCCCTGTTGGCCGCAGGACGAAAAGACATCGGATACACGCCCTTTTCATATTTGACATGAATGCCTTTGCCCGCCTGCATCTCTTCGCGTTCGGCGGCGCTAAGGGGTTTGCCCGGGTGGTAGTTGATACTCCACGCCCAGCAGTTCTCGTCGTCGATGGGCACCCATACATGGCCGCCCAAGGAATGCTCGCCAAACGGAGGGATCAGGGTGAACCAAGGAAACAGCCATTGCGTAATGCGCCAGTAGTAGGTGTCTTCGTCGCCATTGCGCCGGCCGTACAGTGTCAGGCCAAAAGGGTTTTTCTCTAAGTCGAAGATGACATTACCGTCGGCCTTGATGTAGTCCAGCGCTTTGACACCTCTGTGCATCGGATCAGTGTCCACTTCATAGCGGTGCACATAAGACACATGCGCGGTGTCGATCCCACCCTCCATGGCCTGCAGGTAATTGCTCTGCTGCAGCCGCTTGGAAATAAAAACGTGACTTTCAGGCAGCGTGCACCACTCAATGCCGGGCTGGGCAGGCTGCTGGTCCGCCGGACCCATATATGCCCAAACCAGACCGGCACGCTCGATGCATGGGTAGGCGGTGATTCTCATGCGTTCTGCCACTTGGGGTGCCGACGGAACATCCACGCAGGCGCCAGTGCGATCAAACTTCAAGCCATGGTAGGCGCAGCGGATACCGCACTCCTCGTTGCGCCCAAAAAAGAGCGAAGCGCCGCGGTGAGAACAGAATTCGTCGATCAGTGCCGGCCTTCCTTCGGTGTCGCGGAAAGCCAATAGCTTCTCACCGAGTATTTTCACCCGCACCTGAGGACAGTCGGGCGTAGGGATTTCGGCAGAGGAAAGGATGGGCACCCAATAGCGCCGCATCAGGTTTCCCATGCGAGTTCCGGGTCCGGTGCGGGTGAGCAGGTCTGATGTGGCTTGGTCCATGGCGTAGATTTTTGGTCGGTTTTAACGGTTTTTTGTCCGTCAGGCGGACGTACAATCCAAACAATGGACAATTCTAATGCAGATACAGTTCGCGCAGTCCACCGTGCTCTAGACATACTCCTGGCATTTCGTGAAGGCGAGCATGACCTCAGTGCGACCGAGCTGCTGGCGCGCTTGCCGCTGACGCGGCCTACGCTGTACCGATTACTCCACACTCTGGTGCAGGCCGGATTTGTGAACACGTCAGGCGAGCCCCAGAGATTTCGCCTGGGAAGCTCAGTGGGCCAGCTGGCGCGCGTATGGGCTAGTTTTGACGAAAAAGCTGTGGACCTTCCGGCAGCCGCCCAGCCGATGATGCGCAGGCTGCGCCAGCATACGGGCGAGACCGTGGCAGTGTTTATCCCCGACGGAAACTTTCGCGTCTGTATTGCCGAACTAGCCAGCGAGCAGCCTTTAAGCTTCAAGCGCGGCGTGGGTTACCGCGAACGAATCATGTTGGGTGCCAGCGGCCGAACCATTCTTGCTCATCTTCCTCATAGCATGGCCACCCTAAAAGACTATGCGAGGGATTTACCGGCGGACATCAGCATTGATCTGAAGCGCTACGCTCATGAACTGGAACAGACACGCAAACGCGGCTTCGCTGTCAGCCGCAGCGAACTGATAGAAGGAGCAGTGGCCATGGCTGCGCCGTTCTTTGGCAGCAACGGCCAAGTGAGCGGCTCGCTAGCAGTCTTTGGCCCAACCGTGAGACTGGACAACTCCAAGGTGAAGGAGACAAGCGCAATGCTGGTCGAAGAGTCCAAGGCTCTGTCGTGTGCGCTGGGCTTTGCGAACCATCCTACCTGAGCCGCAGTTCGCATGCTCGCGCCCCCTGTTGTGGCCAGTCCCTTGAGGTCACACGTAAACAGTTGCCTAGGACGGAAATCTTTTGACGCGCAGCGCTGAAAGGCTAAGCAAAGCGGCCGCCAGCAGTTTCAATCCGGGTGATAACGAAAGGGCAAACTGACTGCCAGCCCAGAACTAGCGCGCGTAGGTAGTACCGGATGAACCGGCGTGTCAAGCAATGCTCTACCTACTAAAGTAAATAAATACTTTCTTTCACTACTTTGGGAAAGGTAAGACGCAGAAACTGAACTTCCAAAAAGCTGCCATTCCCGATCAGCCGCCTATCTCCGCATTTCAGACGGCGGGGAGCAATGGCGGCAAAGGAAAGTCAATGTCTGCTTCAGGGTATCCAGTTCGGTCTTCTGTAGTTCCGCTTTGTCGTCGAAAGCTCCAATTCTCAAACAGGCGCTTTGGGCCAGGAGCTGCCGTTCGCCGGTGACTGGTATCAGGCTGCCTATTTCGCATTGGATACCGGTTTTCTGAAGTTCCGCGTCCACCACGCGATAGCAGACCAAGACGGTTCTTTTGCCATCCTGCAAAAGTGATTCTTGCCAACAGTTGCTAAGCAACCCTACAAGAGCCTGCTTCTTCCCTCTAACGTGAATATCGCCCGTGATGTGTTCAGCACCAGTGGCAGGGACTTTTACGCTCCTATTGAGAACGTCCGAAATAAATCAGCTGGTGTAAATACGCATAAGTTGTTCGCTCGCGATGCCTTGCAAGAAACCGTAAACAGTTAGACTGAGACAAGTTGTCTGGAAGCCCGCTCCAGACGCTAAGACTATAAAAAGGAGACGCTGATGCTTTTGCGATGGTTATTCGTATTTTTAATGTTTTGTACTCAGTTTGCTAACGCCGGCACGATCAAGCTGGACACCATGATTGACGCTGTGGACCCAGGCATCAAGCTCTTTGTACGCAGCAAGATGACCGAGGGGCAGACCAGCTTCACAGATAGCAACGTCGTGCTATTTGTTCATGGTGCGACTTTCTCATCCACTCCAGATTTCGATCTGCCTTACAAAGACTATTCCTGGGCCAACTGGATGGTCGAAAAGGGCTATGTTGTTTACATGTTCGACAAGCGGAACTACGGCTTTTCCAGCCGTGAAAAGGCTATGGACGAATCGGCGCAGAACACCCGGCCTGTAACGCGCTCGTATTTGGCTGTCAGGGACATCGGAGCCGTCGTTGACTACATCCGCAAAAAGCACAAGATCAACAAAGTAAATCTGATTGGCTGGTCATGGGGCGCCATGACGGCAGGTTATTACACGTCTCTCAACAGCGAGAAAGTGCAGAAACTGGTGATGTATGCACCGGCTTATGCGTTTGCACAACACACCAATCTCGGTGCTGGGTCAAGCTCGCAAAACAAACGCAAACCCAACGAATTCAACTATGCACTAGGGGCTTACAGGCTGGGTACAAAAGCAGGCAACGACGCCCGTTGGGACGGTGAAATTCCAGTGGCAGATAAAAACAATTATCGGGAAGAGGGGGTGAGAGATGCGTTCGCCAATGAAGCACTAAAGACCGACCCCACCAGCGAGACACGAAATCCACCCAGTCTGCGTGCGCCAAATGGAGTTCTTGAAGACAGCTTCATGCAAGCTACTGGGCGAGCCATGTGGAGCGCTTCGTCCATTTACGTTCCCACCTTGGTGATTGCTGGAGAATTCGACACTTGGTCCTTCCCTGAAGATCGCGAAGGCCTGATGCGAGACCTCACTAACGCCCCTGTAAAGAAAAGCGTCCTGATCAAAAACGCCACACATTTTGTACTTTTTGAAAAACCCCGTTTTGAATTTTTTGGCGAAATCGATAACTTTTTGAAGGCACGTCCATGAACATGCGCGCATTAGCTCTGGCAATGATTTCGGCTTTTTTGGCCGGTTCAGCTTTCGCACACGCGCCTGGCGATCCGCCCCACCAGAGTTTCCCGATGGGTGATCTCAAGCTCGAAAGCGGTGAATCGATTCGGGACTTTTCCATCTCATATGTGACGCATGGCGCGCTCAATGCGAACAAGTCAAATGCCATCTTAATGGTGACGGCGATAGGTGGTAACCATCACCGGATCGATTACCTGATCGGGCCTGGAAAGGCGCTGGATCCCGCAAAATATTTCATTATTTGTACCGATGCCATCGGTAATGGTTTGACCACGTCGCCTTCCAACAGCAAAGTGCAGCAGCGCATGCAGTTTCCGAAGTTCAATATTCGGGACATGGTGAATTCTCAGCAGCGGCTTGTAACGGAAAAGTTCGGTATTCAAAAGCTTGTCACGGTGGTTGGCGCCTCCATGGGCGGCATGCAGGCCCTTCAGTGGGCCGCCAGTTACCCTGATCTAATTGACAGCATCGTGCCCATCATTCCCTTGGGGCGCAGTCCAGCCTGGACAACGGGCGTATTGGAAATGTTGAGACAGACCATCATGGCTGATCCACGCTGGATGGGCGGCAACTATGCGTCCAGTGCACCCCCGGAGCAGGGCATGCGTTTGTGGGCAGGCTGGCTCTCAGGCGTCATCACCCGCACGCCAGGTTTTCAGGAGTCGCAGCTTCCCAACGCGCCTGATGCGGTTGGCTTTATCAAAGGCGTGCAAGATGCTGGCTGGAAGCGTATGGATGCCAACGACTGGATTTACCAGAGTTGGGCCTACGATCAGCACAATCTTGGTACTACGCCTGGCTTCAACGGCGACTATCACCGCGCGTTGAAAAGCATCAAGGCCAAAACATTAATCCTTGCTGGCACTGGCGATTTACTTAACCCTGAATACGAAGCAATGGAAGTGGCCCGCTACGTTGGCGATGTACGCTACGTCCCTATCAATGACCACCGAGCGATGGGTCACGTTTCAGGCGCAGGTATCAGCGCGCCGGAAAACGAGTTGCAAAATCGGGAAATCGGCTCTTTCTTGAACATCGTGACTGACAATGGAAAAAAAATACAGTAGAGCTCTGGTTGGCCGGGAATCACCACTTCCGACCTTAGTCGAGCTGAACCGTCCCAAGGCATAAAGACCGAGGTTCTTGATAGACACCGCCAGTTAGCCACGCACTACCGTGATTCGGCAGAATCGGGCGCTCAGCGGCTGAGTGCCCCATACACCAGGTTTTGCACCTGCTCCCGGTAGTACTTGCGCAACTCACCAGGCGCGGCGGTGCCGAAAGCCACTACGAGCTGCTCCTTGGGGTCGCAGAAGAAGCCGGTACCGTTGGCACCGTTCCAACTGAATTCACCCGGATTACCAGGCACGGCGGCCAGGCCAGGCTGAACGCGTACGGCCACACCTAATCCAAAGCCGTAACCGTCGCGGTGCGGCTCTATCGATGCTACGCGGTTCAGGATGCTTGCACCCAGATGGTTGCTGGTCATTAACTGTACGAAGGCAGGGCTGAGTACCTGTACGCCTTCCAGGCTGCCGCCGTTGACCAACATCTGACCGAAGCGGATGTAGTCACCCATGGTGGCGAATGCACAGCCGCCACCACAGTCGAAGCTGGGCGTGCGCTCCAGCGCCGAAATATTCTGCGACTTTCCGTCAAGCGGGTTGTTCGGGAAAGGACGGGCCACGCGAGCCAACTGGGCCGGCGTAGGGCGGAAGGTGGCATCGGTCATCTTCAGTGGCTTCCACACGGTGTCGGTCAGGTAACCGCCCAGGGTCTTGCCAGTGATCTTCTCGACCACCGCGCCAAGCACTTCGAAGGACAGCCCGTACTCAAACACCGTGCCCGGCTGGTACACCAGCGGCAGCTTGGTGATGGTGCTAATGAATTCGGCCGGTGTGCCCAAGTTTTGGGCCGCGCTGCCGCTTGGCCACAGCGCCGCCACCGGGTTGCTGCCGTCGGGCCGTCCACCATACGGGATGCCCGAGGTATGGCGGAACAGATCGTGAATCAGGATGGGCCGCTTCTGCGCTTCCATGGTGAACCTGCCGTCGGTGCCGGGTAGACCCACCTGCATGGTTCCGAAGGCCGGAAAGTAGTCAGACAGCTTTTCTTGTAGCGGCAGCCTGCCCTGTTCGGTTAGCGCCAAGGCACCGACGGCTACCTGGATCTTGGTCATTGATGCCAGCTGGAAGATCGTGTCGGTCTGCATTGGCTGGCTCCTGGCGGCATCGGCCATACCGAAGGCCTTGAAATAGACCAGCTTGCCCTGGCGCGCGATCGCCACCACCGCACCGGGCACGCGCTTGCGTTCGATCTCGTCCCTGAAGAAAGCGTCGATGTTGGCCAGGCGCTGGCTGGAAAAGCCCGCACTTTCGGGTGCTGCAGTGGGCAGCGGTTGGGCTTGAGTGGTGCTGCTCGCAGCCAGTGCGACGGCCAGGGCCAGTGCGGCAAGAGTGGGTTTGTGCTTCATAGATGTCTCGGTTCTTGGGTGGGTTTATCTCTGGTGCGGCAGCTTCGACCATCAAGCGGCGCCAGGTCTCAGGCGTGCACCGCGTGTTGCTGTTCGCCCAGCTTCTCGATGCGCAGAGGCTTAACGTCAGGGGCTCGGAAAATCACTAAATAAAAATCAAGTATGACATCGGTTTTGAGCCTTTGAATGCCTCTGGTCGGTGCAGTTTGAGTGTTCGCAGCTTTCCTATCGCAGGTTCGCCGGGGGAAGAACGTCATTTGACTCCGCTTTAGGGTAATGCTGAATAAGTCCCGAACTGGCGCATGACTTGCATGAAAGAGGGGGTGAATGCCTGCTTCTTGGCCCGGTGCCACCCTAGGGGTTGTGAACTTAAAAATCGACTATCGCTGCATTTCAGCCGGACGTCGACACCATCGACAACTGATGGTCGAAAGCAGTCGTAGAGATTTACTACTGCAAATTGACTTAGTCGACTTATGCAAGTTCCTTGCAGGGCGAGCATGCCGATTGCACGAGCTACGAGCTTAGACTTCCACTTTAAACTATCGCCCTGATAGTCAACAGGCACGGTGGAGGTTTCTACGTGGAGCGAGGGCTCCTCCAAGGGCAGATACTTGGTCTCGTATGATTGAAATGCCTGTCCGTCAATTTCCCATTGGCGGCTCCAGGGCCCTACATCATGCAATAAAGCGGACATTTCTAGTCATAGGCTCAAAGTCTCCAATATTCTGGTTCTGTTGAAAATTCCTTCTCTAGTCGGCGTGTGCGAAATTCTAGGCGTGAAACAGGATTCGATTTATTGACCATAGCAGACCATGTTTCGCTTGCTGGAATACGCCTACGGACTCAATAGGTCGCGCGACCGCCTGAGAGGTCGAACACGGCGCCAGTGCTAAACGAGCATTCCTCCGACGAGAGCCAAGCGATCATCGCGG
>JANYFF010000240.1 GCA_025362825.1 Polaromonas sp.
CTATAAAGGGTCATACGACGAATCCATGACCTCGGCGGTTGCCGCGTTCCGGTCGGGCAATGCCCCTACCATCTTGCAAGTTTTCGAGGTGGGCACCGCCACCATGATGGCCAGCAAAGGCGCCATCGTGCCCGTGGGCAAGGTCATGCAGGATGCCGGCCAGAAATTCGACCCCAAGGCCTACATCTCGGCGGTTGCCGGCTACTACACCGCACCCAACGGCCAGATGCTGAGCTTCCCGTTCAACAGCTCGACCACCGTGTTCTATTACAACAAGGACGCCTTCAAGGCGGCTGGCCTGGCCCCCGAAAAGGCTCCCACCACCTGGCCGGAAGTCGCCCTCGCGGCAGCCAAGCTCAAATCAGCCGGCCATAAATGCCCGTTCACCACCGCCTGGCAGGGCTGGACACAGTTAGAGAGCTTCTCCAGCTGGCACAACGTTGAATTCGCCACCAAATCCAACGGTCTGGGTGGCCTGGATGCGCGTATGAAGGTCAACTCGCCGCTGCACCAGCGCCACATCGGCAACCTGGCCAACATGTCCAAGCAGGGCCTGTTTATCTACAAGGGCCGCGGCAACGTGCCTGAGGCCAGCTTTGTGTCGGGCGAGTGCGCCATGATCAACACCTCGTCAGGCTTTTACGGCAACGTCGCCAAGAATGCCAAGTTTGGCTATGGCCTGGCACCGCTGCCTTATTACCCCGACGTGCCCGGCGCACCGCAAAACACCGTCATCGGCGGTGCCAGCCTGTGGGTCATGGCCGGCAAAAAACCTGCTGAATACAAAGGCGTGGCGGCTTTTTTCAGCTACATCTCCAGCCCTGAAGTGCAGGCCGCCAGCCACAAACGGACCGGCTACCTGCCGATTACCACGGCGGCTTACCAGCTGACTGAAAAATCCGGCTTCTACAAACAAAACCCAGGTACGGATGTCGCCGTGACACAGATGATTCGCAAGGTGACGGACAAGAGCCGCGGCATTCGCCTCGGCAACTATGTGCAGGTGCGAGCGATTGAGGACGAAGAACTCGAGCAGGTCTGGAATGGCAAGAAAACGCCCGAAGAAGCGTTGAACGCCATTGTCAAACGCGGCAACGAGCAACTCGAACGCTTCCAGAAGGCTAACAAGGGCTGATTACTTCTGCAGCAGCGAGCGCGGCCAGCCACTCTGGCAAGGGTGGATGACCGCTATCATCCGGGCTTAAGCAATCCTCCCCGCCACGGCTTCGCAGCCAGGCGGGCTTCTCTTTTTAAGGCTTTATGGAAAAACGCGTCCTGTTCCGTTCAAGCTGGCTGCCGTGGCTCTTGCTGGCACCGCAAGTCATCGTGATCAGTGTGTTTTTCTTCTGGCCGGCTGCGCAGGCCCTGTTGCAGTCCTTTCAGCTGCAAGACGCCTTTGGCAGCTCGACCGAATGGGTCGGGTTTGAGAACTTCAAGACCCTGTTCAACGACGAGGGCTACCTGGCCTCCTTCAAGACCACGGCCTTCTTCTCCATCATGGTCGCGGTGCTGGGCATAGGGCTCTCCCTGATGCTGGCAGTGTTTGCAGACCGCATCATCAAGGGCGCGCTGTTCTACAAGACGCTGCTGGTCGTGCCTTATGCCGTCGCGCCCGCAGTGGCCGGCGTGCTCTGGGTTTTCATGTTCTCGCCTTCGCTCGGCGTGGTGGCCTATGCGCTCGACCAGGTCGGCGTTAACTGGAACTACCTTCTCAACTCCACCCATGCCATGGCGCTGATCGTGATGGCTTCGGTGTGGAAGCAGATTTCATACAACTTCCTGTTCTTTCTGGCCGGCCTCCAGTCCATACCCAAATCCCTGATCGAGGCCGCTGCCATTGACGGTGCGCGCCCCTGGCGGCGTTTCTGGACCATACAGTTCCCGCTGCTGTCACCCACGACGTTCTTCCTGCTGGTGATCAACATGGTCTATGCCTTCTTCGACACCTTCGCCATCGTCGACGCAACCACGCATGGCGGACCGGGGCAGGACACCTCCATCCTGGTCTACAAGGTCTATTACGACGGCTTCAAGGCCATGGACATAGGCGGCTCGGCAGCGCAGTCGGTGGTGTTGATGGTGATCGTGGTGGCGCTGACGGTTTTGCAGTTCCGCTACGTCGAAAAGAAAGTCCAGTACTAATGGCCCCCACGGTCGTGCACTTCGTGTCACTCCCTGCCCCCCAAGGGGGCCGCTGCGCCTGCGGCCCGGCAAAGCCGGTTCCGCGGCCCCTGCTGGCGAAGACCCAAGCTCACACTCTGCTTATTTTTTGGGAGCTGCTCCATGGTTGAACGCAGAACCACGCTAGGTATTTTGGCCCACGTCGTGATGATCATCGGCGTGCTGATTGTTGCCTTTCCGCTTTACCTGGCCTTCATCGCCTCCACCCATACTGCGCAGGAAATTGTGCAGGCGCCCATGCCCCTGCTGCCGGGCAGCAACTTCTGGGAAACCTACAAAACCGCGCTGTTCGGCAGCAGTTCCGGCCAAGGCTCTACTGCGCCAGTCGCACGCATGATGTGGGTCAGCCTGGTGACGGCACTGGTCATCACTTTCGGGAAAATTTCGATCTCACTGCTGTCGGCTTTTGCAATTGTTTATTTCCGCTTTCCGTTCAAGAGCTTTTTCTTCTGGGCG
Organism: Polaromonas sp.; assembly: GCA_025362825.1. Taxonomy (GTDB): domain Bacteria; phylum Pseudomonadota; class Gammaproteobacteria; order Burkholderiales; family Burkholderiaceae_C; genus Polaromonas. Next base: position 2,638 of record JANYFF010000240.1, read on the forward strand.
ATTTTTGTCACACTGATGCTGCCGGTTGAGGTGCGCATCGGCCCGACCTACAAGGTGGTGTCCGACCTCGGCATGCTCAACAGCTATGCCGGCCTGACGATTCCGTTGATTGCCTCGGCAACGGCGACGTTTTTGTTCCGCCAGTTCTTTCTGACCGTGCCCGATGAACTGGTCGAAGCGGCGCGCATGGATGGCGCCGGGCCCATGCGGTTTTTCAAGGACATCCTGCTGCCGCTGTCCAAAACATCGATTGCCGCGCTGTTCGTGATCCAGTTCATCTATGGCTGGAACCAGTATCTCTGGCCCCTGCTGGCCACCACCAGCGAAGACATGTACCCGGTCGTCATCGGCATCAAACGCATGATTGCCGGCGGCGATTCGCAAAACGAATGGAATGTGGTCATGGCCACCGCCCTGCTGGCCATGCTGCCGCCCGCCTTTGTGGTGGTGCTGATGCAGAAATGGTTCGTCAAGGGCCTGGTCGATACTGAAAAATAAGGCCGCTGCACAAACGGACCCGACAAGACAAGCAAGACAGGCAAAACAACATGGCTTCCATCTCCTTTAAAAACGTCGTCAAGCACTACGGCACCGGCAAAACCGCGGTGCAGGTGCTGCATGGCGTCGATGCTGAAATTTCAGACCATGAATTCATCGTCATCGTCGGCCCCTCCGGTTGCGGCAAATCAACCCTGCTGCGCATGGTGGCCGGTCTCGAAGAAATCTCAGGCGGGCAGATCTGCATCAACGGCAAGGTCGTCAATGACCTGGAACCGTCCGAGCGCGACATTGCCATGGTCTTCCAGAACTACGCGCTGTATCCGCACATGAGCGTCTTTGACAACATGGCTTACGGCCTGAAGATTGCCAAGGTGCCAGTCGCCGAGATCAAGACCCGGGTCGACAAGGCCGCGAAAATACTCGAACTGGGTCACTTGCTGGACCGCAAGCCGCGTGCCCTATCGGGCGGCCAGCGCCAGCGCGTGGCCATGGGCCGGGCCATCGTGCGCCAGCCGCAGGTGTTTTTGTTCGACGAGCCGCTGTCCAACCTCGACGCCAAGCTGCGCGTGCAGACCCGTCTGGAGATCCAGAAGCTGCACCGCGAGCTGGGTATCACCTCGCTCTTTGTTACCCACGACCAGGTCGAAGCCATGACGCTGGCGCAGCGCATGATGGTGATGAACGCCGGGCGCATGGAGCAATTCGGCACACCGGAAGAGGTTTACAACCGGCCCGCCACGACCTTTGTGGCCAGCTTCATGGGTTCACCACCGATGAACCTGCTCAAAAATGGTCCCAATGAATCGCTAGGCGGGCCAGCCGGCGCCCTACTCGGCATCCGACCCGAACACCTGCGGATCGGCGACGCCGGCTGGGCCGTGCAGGTGGAAACCATTGAAATGCTGGGCGCCGAACGCCTTGTTTATGGCCGCCTCGGTGACGAACAGCTCATCGTGCGCACCGAAGAAAGCGACGCCTGCCCCACCCTGGGCGCCACCATCCACGTCACACCGCGGCCGGAACGCCTGCACTGGTTTGACGCAGCAAGCACCCAGAGAATTCCCGCCGCCGGATGACAGATTGGCCTTATCCCCGCTGGGTTGCGCACCGCGGTGCTGGCAAGCTGGCGCCTGAAAATACGCTGGCGGCCTTTGAATTCGGTGCCCGCCATGGCTACCGGATGTTTGAATGCGACGTCAAGCTCAGTGCCGATGATGTGCTGTTCCTGCTGCACGACGCCACGCTTGAACGCACTACCAATGGCCGCGGTGAAGCCCGTGCACAAAGCTGGCAGGCGCTGTCGCAGCTTGATGCCGGCAGCTGGCATTCGGTAGGCTGTAAGGGCCAGCGGCTGGCCAGTTTCGAGGCGATTGCCCGTTACTGCCTGGATAAGGGTTACTTTCTAAACATAGAGATCAAGCCGACGCCCGGGCTTGAGACCGTGACCGGAATAAAGCTGGCCAATGCCGCCGACCTGCTGTGGAAGGACGCCGCCGTACCGCCGCTGCTCAGTTCCTTCCAGGTGGCGTGCCTGCAGGCCGCAAAGAGTGCCCAGCCACAGCTGCCGCGCGCCCTGTTGCTGGACAAACTCACGCCCGACTGGCTGGCCACTGCACTGGCGCTGGAATGCGTGGCCGTGGTTTGCAAATACACGCTGTGGGATGAGCAGACTGTTGCGCAGGCCCGGAATGCAGGGCTGCGAACGCTGAGTTACACCGTGAACGACGAATCGGCGGTGCAAAGGCTCACAGCGCTCGGGACGGACGGCATCATCACTGACCGGGTGGACCTGTTCAAACCCGATTAAGCGCGGCGGGGCTGCAGTTTCTAGGGCTTCCAGCCGCGCCACAAAATCCACTGGCAGGCCGCCGCCGCCAGCACCAGCCCTGCGTAGGTCAGCATTTTTGCGTCGTTGCCAAAAAACACCAGCCCAGAGATGAGCACCAGCAGGTTTACTATAAAAACAATAGCAACCTGCACCCATAAACCGGGGGCCAGCGGCCTTTTCGACCTGAAAAATCGGGAAAACACACGTGCCAACAATACCAGCATCAAGGCCACAAAAGCAGCCGGGGCGATGAAGTTGAGCAGGTGGTCGGCTAGCAGGTAAGCGGTCATGGATGCACTCGGCGTGAGACTCAGCGAAAGTTTGACCTGGCCGGAACCCCTGATGACGGGCCCCGCGCACGGTATTTGGTGACCAAAAAAGGCAGTCCGACACTTCAATTTTATAATCGCTATATGTCAGTCTGGGCCCTTGGGCTAAACCATAACACCGCACCTCTCGATTTGCGCGGGAGATTTGCGTTTTCAATGGACCAGATGGAGCCCACGCTCAAGGGTTTGCGCGCATCGTTGGCGCGCCAGCCGGAGGCCACGATCCTCTCGACCTGCAACCGCACCGAAATCTATTGCGCCGGCGAAAAGCCCGAGCTGGACCACACCCTTGAATGGCTGGCGCACAGCGGCGGCGTGTCGCCCGCCCTGCTGCGATCGCATGCCTACGCGCTGCAGGGCGACCAGGCTGCACGCCACATTTTCCGGGTTGCCAGCGGGCTGGATTCCATGGTGCTGGGCGAGCCGCAGATACTGGGCCAGATGAAGGACGCCGTGCGCGCCGCAGAAGACGCCGGCGCCATGGGCTCAACCCTGCACCAGCTGTTCCAGCGCTCGTTTTCAGTCGCCAAAGAGGTGCGTACCAGCACTGAAATCGGCGCGCACAGCATCAGCATGGCAGCGGCGGCTGTGCGGCTGGCTGGCCAGCTGTTTGAAGACTTGAGTGATATCCGGGTGCTGTTTGTCGGCGCCGGCGAAATGATCGATCTGGCCGCCACCCATTTTGCGGCGCGCAAGCCCAAATCCATGTCGATCGCCAACCGTACGCTGGAGCGTGGTGAAAAGCTCGCCAGCCGTTTTGGCGCCGAAGTCATGCGCCTGGCCGACCTACCCAGCCGCCTGCATGAGTTTGATGCTGTCATCAGTTGCACGGCCAGCACACTGCCCATCATTGGCCTGGGTGCTGTCGAGCGGGCCGTGAAGCTGCGCAAGCATCGCCCGATGTTCATGGTTGACCTGGCCGTGCCGCGCGACATCGAGCCCGAAGTAAAAGACCTGCCCGATATTTACCTCTACACCGTGGACGACCTGGCCCAGGTGGTGCAAACCGGCAAGGACAGCCGGCGCGCCGCCGTGGCAGAGGCCGAAGTCATCATCGACGCCGGTGTGCAAAACTTCATGCACTGGCTGAGCCAGCGCGGTACGGTGCCGCTGATCCAGCAACTCAGCGCCCAGACCGACGAATGGCGCGCCCTTGAAATTGCCCGTGCCAAGAAGTTGCTGGCCAGGGGTGAATCTATAGACACGGTGCTCGAAGCCCTGAGCCGCGGCTTGACGCAAAAAATGCTGCACGGCACGTTGGCCGAACTGCACGCCGGTGACGCCGGTAACCGCGAAGCGACAGCGCAGACGGTGTCCAGGCTCTTTCTGCGCGGGCAGTCGCCCCGGACGCGGGCTGACGACGCCGAACGTTAGCGGCGATTCATCGCAGCGGCGCTTGCCGCTACGGCCGCACCATGCTGCAGCTCCAGTTATGAATTCCGGCCAAGTCCGGGATGACCGATCAATACGAACCTGAATTCAAGCCTGAACATGAAACCGTTTTTAAGACAAACCCTGGAACGCCAGCTGTTTCGCCTGCATGAGCTGGACGCGCTGCTGTCCGCCACGGATGTAATGAGCGATCTGGGCCGCTTTCGCAGCCTGAGCCGCGAGCATTCCGAGGTCAGCGTGGTGGCCGAGCAGTACCGCAAGCTGACAAGCCGCGAGGCCGATTTGCTGGGCGCTGAAGAGATGCTTAAAGAGAGCAAGGGCGATGCCGACATGACGGCCATGGCCGAGGAAGAAATCACTGCCGCCAAAGCCGACATCACCCGGATCGACGAAGCCCTGCAGCTGATGCTGATCCCCAAAGACCCCGACGATGTGCGGCCGGCCTTTGTTGAAATACGCGCTGGCACGGGCGGCGACGAGTCGGCGCTGTTTGCCGGCGACCTGTTTCGCCTGTACACCCGCTATGCCGAGCGCAGCGGCTGGCGTACCGAGATCATCAGCGAGTCGCAAAGCGAGCTGGGCGGCTACAAGGAGGTGGTGCTGCGCATCGAAGGTGCGCTCGACTCATCCGGTGTGGGCGTCTACGGCAAGCTGCGGTTTGAGTCTGGCGGCCACCGCGTGCAGCGCGTGCCGGCGACCGAGACCCAGGGCCGCATCCACACCAGCGCCTGCACGGTCGCGGTGCTGCCCGAGCCGGACGAACTGGAAGCCATCAAGATCAACCCGGCAGACCTGCGCATCGACACCTACCGAGCCAGCGGCGCCGGCGGCCAGCACATCAACAAGACCGACTCAGCCGTACGGATCACCCACATCCCGACCGGCATCGTCGCCGAGTGCCAGGAGGGCCGCAGCCAGCACGGCAACAAGGCCCAGGCGCTGAAGGTGCTGACGGCCCGCATCCATGAAAAAGACCGCTCCGAGCGGGCGGCAAAAGACGCCGCCATGCGCAAGGGCCTGGTCGGCACGGGGGACCGCAGCGACCGTATCCGCACCTACAACTTCCCCCAGGGCCGGCTGACGGACCACCGCATCAGCCTCACGCTGTACAAACTGCTGACCATCATGGAAGGCGACCTGGAAGACGTGGTGACCGCGCTGCAGGTGGCACGCGGCGCTGAACAGCTAGCCGAGCTTGAAACAGCCTCCCAAGGATGATGGGCAGACATTTATGACTGTTTTTTGTGCCAAATATGCCTCCTGCCCATGTAAAGCTGGCATAGTCTGCTATATTTTTAGTAGCAGTCGGGTGGTAGCACCTTGACCGGCCTGACCTGCCGACAGGCCCTAGGCGCCGCCCAACTCCTTGGTCTGGACCGGCTAGACGCCCAGTTGCTGCTGCTGCACGCGCTGGGCAAACCAGCTGGCGAGCGGGCATGGCTGGTGGCGCACGATGACAACGTCGTGGACGATGCTGCGGCCGGACGCTTCCAGCAGTTCTCGACCCGCCGGGTGGCTGGCGAGCCGGTCGCCTATATCGTCGGTTACAAGGAATTTTTTGGCCTG
>JANYFF010000170.1 GCA_025362825.1 Polaromonas sp.
GATGGCCGGACGGCCAAGCCGGGCAATCACGTTGGCCATGGTGAATGTCTTGCCGGAGCCGGTTACGCCCAAAAGAGTCTGAAAGACTTCTCCGTCGTTGACGCCTTCAACCAGCTTTTCAATAGCTTGCGGCTGGTCTCCGGCGGGCAGGTAGGGCCGAAACAGCTCAAAAGGGGAGCCGGGAAAGCTGACAAACGTCCCCTCGGGGGTGGTTACCGGCAATTCAGGCGCACTTGTAATGACTTCCAAAGCTTCTTGCATAAGACCTCTATCAAGCCCCGCTAAAATTAAGACAACCGACCAGCATACGACATTCGGGCAAAAACCGGAATTGCAAGCGCCGTTCCAGCCTTTTCGCTTTCATTGACGCTGCTTTTCAGGTTCCTTTTCACCATCTTTGAGGATTTTTCATGTCTTTGTTCACCGCTGTCGAAATGGCCCCGCGCGACCCGATCCTGGGCCTCAACGAGCAGTTCAACGCCGACACCAACCCTGCCAAGGTCAATCTTGGCGTGGGCGTGTACTACGACGACAACGGAAAGCTGCCGCTACTCAAATGCGTGCAGACCGCCGAAAAGCAGATGATGGAATCGCCTAAGGCGCGTGGCTACCTGCCGATCGACGGGATTGCTGCTTATGACGCTGCAGTCAAATCGCTGGTGTTCGGTGCAGACAGCGAGCCCGTCAAGAGCGGACGCATTGCAACGGCGCAGGGTATTGGCGGTACAGGCGGCTTGAAAATTGGCGCTGACTTCCTGAAGAAGCTGCTACCCAACGCCAAGGTTCTGATTTCTGATCCGAGCTGGGAAAACCACCGCGCCCTGTTCACCCAGGCCGGCTTTGTGGTTGAAACCCACCCCTACTATGACGCTGCCAAACGCGGCATCAACTTTGACGACATGCTCGCCGCCCTGAATGCCGCGGACGCCGGCACCATTGTTGTCTTGCACGCGTGCTGCCACAACCCGACCGGCTATGACATCACCGCTGCGCAGTGGGACCAGGTCATCGCTGCCGTCAAGGCTCGCAACCTCACCCCATTCCTCGACATGGCGTACCAGGGCTTTGGCCATGGCATCACGGAAGACGGCGCCGTCGTCGGCAAGTTTGTTGCCGCAGGCCTCAGCTTTTTTGTCTCGACCTCGTTTTCCAAGAGCTTTAGCCTGTACGGCGAGCGCGTCGGCGCCTTGTCCGTCCTGTGTGAAAGCAAGGAAGAAGCGGATCGTGTGCTGTCGCAACTCAAGCTGGTCATCCGTACCAACTACAGCAACCCGCAAATCCATGGCGGCACGGTGGTGGCCAATGTCCTCAACACACCTGCCCTGCGCACGCAGTGGGAAGAGGAACTGACCGAAATGCGCGTGCGCATCAAGGCCATGCGCCAGAAACTGGTGGACGGCCTGAAAGCCGCCGGTGTGAAGCAGGACATGAGCTTCATCACCCAGCAAATCGGCATGTTCAGCTATTCGGGTTTGAGCAAGGACCAGATGGTGCGCCTGCGCAGCGAATTCGGCGTGTACGGCACGGACACTGGCCGCATGTGCGTGGCCGCACTGAACAGCAAAAACATCGACTACGTGTGCGCATCGATTGCCAAAGTGATGTGATGCACCGTCCTGCCGGCCTGCTTTGCGCCGGCAGGTTGATTGAAGCCATCCAACATGCCTGATCTCCTGGTCCTGCTTGTTGCCGAGCCCACGCTGGTGGTCGCCTATGTGGTTTTCGGCATGGTGGGTTTTGGCACCACGCTAGTTTCGGCTCCGGTATTGGCGCACGTGCTGCCCGTCACCACCGTCGTGCCGGCGCTGGCCCTGACAGACTTCATCGCAGCCTGCACCAACGGCTGGCACCTGGGTGCGCAGGTAGTTAAAAAAGAAGTTGTTCGGCTGGTACCGGCGATGTTCATTGGAAGCGCGCTGGGTGCGTGGATACTTTTTGCGGTGCCGGTCAAAAGCCTGATGCTGATGCTGGGCGGGTTTGTCGCGCTTTACGCCTTGAACGGCCTGCGCCCACAAAAACCAAAACCAACGCTTTCGTCACGCTGGGCGTGGTGGTTTGGCGGCGCTGGCGGCGTACTTAGCGCACTGTTTGGTGCGGGCGGCTGGGTCTACTCGATGTACCTGACCCGGCGTCTGGAAGATCCGCAGCAGATCCGGGCCACCCAGACCGCCATGCTGATGGTCAGTTCGTTGATCCGGGTAGGGCTTTTCACAGCCTCGGGCCGGTACTTTGACCTTGTTTTGCTGGGCCTGGTGCTGGCTTTACTGCCGGCAGTAGGCCTCGGCCTTTATATCGGCCACCGCATCACGCTCAAACTTGACCGCCAGCGCTTCATGCAGGTGCTCTACGGCATTCTTTTGCTTACCGGTAGCAGCCTTGTGGTTCACGCGCTGACATAAAAGAAGCACAAAACGGGGCCAGGACTAGCCCCAGACCATCGAGCGCATCGAAATCGACCCACCCTGGAAATTGGTATTGAAAAACCGCATCGGTTCTTTGGCATCGACCGCGCCAGCCGTGTACAGCAACGGCAGGTAGTGCTCATAGGTCGGGTGCGCCATCTTCGCCACCTGACCGAGGTTCTGAAAATTCTGCAAAGCAGAGAGGTTGCCCTGCTGGAGGTAGCCGCCAATGGTCTGGTCAAATTCCAGCGCCCAGTCGTAGGCCTGGTTGCCCGACGCACCACGCTGCATCTGGCGCAGGTTGTGGACGATATTGCCGCTACCCACAATCAGCACGCCCCGGTCACGCAAGGCTGCAAGCTGTTTGGCCAGCGCGTAATGCTCCTCCGGGGCACGTCCGTAGTCCATGCTGAGCTGCAGGACCGGGATGTCCGCATCGGGGAACATGGGCTTTAACACCGACCAGGTGCCGTGGTCCAGGCCCCACTCGGCGCTGTCCAGCCCGAGCGGTGCCGATCCCCTCTGCCTGACCATCCGGCCGATAGCCTGTGCTGCCGCTGCATCGCCGGGTGCGGGGTATTGCTGGTCAAACAGCTCCTGCGGGAAACCGCCAAAGTCATGGATGGTTTTGGGCCGGTCAATGGCGGTTAGCCACCAGCCCTCGGTCAGCCAGTGTGCAGAAATGCACAAAATCAGCTGGGGTCGAGCCCATTTCGAGCCGAATTCAGCGCCCAAAGCCTCCCAGCTGCGCTTGTATTCGTTGTCACCAATGGCATTCATGGGGCTGCCATGACCTACAAACATGACCGGCATCCGATCAGATTTCTTCAGGGACGCAGTGCTTTCAAGCGCCACGGGGTCTGCATTGAGGGCCATATTGTTTTCCTTGGTCTTTACTTTAGCCTTTGAACGCCAAAATTGTCACGTCCGAGCCATTGAATTGGTAGTTGCCCTCAAACTTGCAAGGGCGGTAACTGTTATATTGTTGCACTGCAGCATAACTATTTTTGCTACGCTCTTTAATTCAGAACAAGACAATACAAAGGTTTTCTTCAATGCTTTACCAGGTTTATGAAACACAGCGCACGCTGATGGAGCCCTTTGTTGACTTCGCGCAGGCTGCTGCCAAGCTCTATGGCAATCCGCTCTCAGCCGTCGGCCAAAACCCTTTTGCGCAGCGCGTCGCTGCTGGCTACAGCCTGATTTACCGTCTTGGCAAGGACTATGAAAAGCCGGCCTTTGGTATCCAGACGATAGACGCAGACGGCACCAGCATTGCCATTCACGAGCGCATTGAAATCGACAAGCCGTTTTGCGAGCTGCGCCGTTTCAAGCGCTTTACAGACGATCCCGCCACGCTGACCAGGCTCAAGGGCCAGCCGGCGGTGCTGATCGTGGCGCCGCTGTCGGGCCACTACGCAACCCTGCTACGCGACACCGTCAAGACCATGCTCAAGGACCACAAGGTCTACATCACCGACTGGAAAAACGCCCGTCTGGTTCCACTGTCTGACGGCGCTTTTCACCTCGACGACTACGTCAACTACATCCAGGAATTCATTCGCCACCTGCAGTCGAAATACGGCAATTGCCACGTCATCAGCGTATGCCAGCCGACCGTGCCGGTTTTTGCGGCGATTTCGCTGATGGCCTCGCGCGGTGAAACCACCCCGCTGTCCATGACCATGATGGGTGGCCCCATTGACGCCCGACTCTCGCCGACGGCCGTCAACAACCTCGCAACAACCAAACCGTTTGAATGGTTTGAAAACAACGTGATTTACCGCGTACCGAGCAACTTCCCGGGTGCTGGCCGGCGTGTTTACCCGGGCTTTTTGCAGCACACCGGCTTCGTGGCCATGAACCCTGACCGCCACGCGACCAGCCATTACGACTACTTCAAGGACCTGCTCAAGGGTGACGACGCCAGCGCCGAAGCCCACCGCAAGTTCTATGACGAGTACAACGCCGTCCTCGACATGGACGCTGACTACTACCTCGAAACCATCAAGACCGTGTTCCAGGAGTTCAAGCTGGTCAATGGCACCTGGGACGTCGAGTCGGTAGATGGCAAGACCGAACGCGTCAAACCTGGCGATATCAAGACCACCGCCGTCATGACAGTTGAAGGTGAACTGGACGATATTTCAGGCTCCGGCCAGACCCGCGCTGCGCTGGATATGTGCAGCGGCGTACCGACCAGCATGAAAAAGCACTTTGAAGCCAAAGGCGCGGGCCACTACGGCATTTTCAGTGGCCGCCGCTGGCGTGATGGAGTCTATCCAGCCGTCAAAGCCTTCATTTTGGAAGCAAACAAGGCTGCTGCCCCCGCAGAACGATCAGCTGTAGCTCCTAAAGTAGTAGCAACCGTCAAGCCGGTTGCTAGAGCTGCTGTTGTAGAAGCGCCGGTTGAGCAGATAGCTGCCACAGCGGCGGCAAAACCAAAGCCCAGGCCAGCTGTCAAGGCAGCCGCGAAAACGGCTGCAAAGCCGGTTGCAAAGGCTGCCCCCAAAGCTTCAGTCGGCAAGGCACCCCGCGCCAAGTGATCCGGCCGGGCTGCCCGACAATAGCCGGGTGAGCCCTTCCGACCCTTCTCTGCCTGAAACCACCCTGTTCAACCGCATCCACGCTGTACTGCCGCAAACGCAGTGCACGCGCTGCGGCTACCCGGATTGCGCGGCCTACGCGCACGCCATCGCTGATGATGCGGCCCCGATCAACCAATGCCCTCCAGGAGGCCAGGAAGGCGTCCAGCGACTGGCGGCCATCACCGGCTCGCCCGTTACCGCCCTGAATCCTGCTAACGGCGCCGAAGGCCCCCGCGCCATCGCTGTCATCGACGAAGCCTGGTGCATAGGCTGCACCCTCTGCCTGCCGGTCTGCCCGACCGACGCCATCCTGGGCAGCAACAAGACGATGCACATCGTGATCGAGTCCCATTGCACAGGTTGCGAATTGTGCATCCCGGTCTGCCCAGTGGACTGCATCAGCCTGGAAAACATCCCCGGCGAGCGCACGGGCTGGAGCGCGTGGTCACAGCCGGAAGCCGGAAAAGCACTTGAGCGCTATACATTACATAGCACAAGACGCCCGGAAACCGGGGGCAGGAGCCCTAAAACATTGGTAAAAGAGGAAAAAGCTCCTATCCAGGCAGCGTCAAGCCCGACTGGAGCCGAAAACAGCGCTTCAGCAGCAGAACAAAAGCGTTTAGTGATAGCAACCGCCCTGGCCCGCGCACGCGCTGCACGCAAGCCCAAGTCCTGAACAAACCAAATCACCTGATGCCGGCAGTTCAGGCTGGCATGTCTTTCAGGCCAAGCACCTCGGCTTCATAGGCGTGCAGTGACGGTGCACCGCCCGTGTGGATGAACAGCACGTTTTCGTCCTTGCCAAAGTAACCCTGGCGCGCCAGACCAATCAGGCCGGCCATGATTTTTCCGGTGTAAACCGGGTCCAGCAAAATCGCCTCTGTTCGCGCCAGCATCTGCACCGCCTCGACCATCGCCTGGTTGGGCACCGAGTATTTGGGCCGCCACCAGTCGCCAAAGCTGAGTACCGCGTCACGCGGCACCGTCATGTTCAGGCCCAGCAGATCAGACACGGCCTGCGCCTCCTTGTGGACCAGCGGGTCCTGGTCGGCCGGATCGCGGCTGACGCCTATGCCGACGATGGGTATGTTGATGCGGTTACCCAGAAAACCGGCCAGCAGGCCGCCATGCGTGCCCGAGCTGCCCGAACCCAAGACGACGCGGTCAATCTGCACGCCCTGCTCAAAAAACTGCTGCTGCAGCTCCTGCGCACAGGCCACATAGCCCAGCCCGCCTATGGCGTTGGAGCCGCCGCCCGGCACGATATAGGCCTTGCGGCCCAGCGCGGCAAGCTCAGCGGCAACCGCCTGCATGGCCTCCATCATGTTGGTCCCCGCCGGCACCACGGTGATCGCCTCTACGCCCATAAGACGAAACAGGAAGTTGTTGCCGCTGGCTTCTTCCCGGTAGCTGTTGGGCACCCGCTCTTCGATCACAAAGCGGCACTTCATGCCTTCCTTGACGGCAGCAGACAGCGTGGCGCGGCAGTGGTTGGACTGCGGCGCCCCGCAGGTGACGAGGGTATCGGCGCCTTGCCCCAATGCATCGGCCACGAGAAATTCAAGCTTACGCGTCTTATTGCCGCCGGGCGTCAGGCCCAGCATGTCGTCACGCTTGATCCAGACTCTGGGGCTTTTGCCATCCGGGCAGGTAGCACGCAGTGCTGCCGTGAAGTTGGGCAGGAACTCCAGAGGGGTGGCGTCTTTGGTGTAGCGGCGGCGCGGGAAACGGCTCAGGTCCATGGGTACTCCTGGAAAATCTGTGTTGAAAGTCACCGCATTGTGCCGCCTGGCGCCTCGCAGACCCGGCGGGCAGGCGCCAGCAGTGCCAAACTTTTAAGCCAGCTTTGCCTGCACGCTACCGCGCTTGTTGCCTGGTCGCCGCACCTGTCAGGCGCTCATGGCGGCAAACGCCTTGATCACCTCAGCCGGCGCTTGAACCATCTCTATCAGCACGCCCTCACCCGCAATAGGAAACTCGTCATTCGCCTTCGGGTGCATGAAGCAGATGTCAAAACCTGCTGCGCCCTTGCGTATGCCGCCGGGTGCAAAGCGTACGCCTTGCGCCGTCAGCCACTCCACCGCTTTGGGCAGGTCGTCAATCCACAGGCCGACGTGGTTGAGTGGCGTGGTGTGCACCGCAGGTTTTTTGTCGATGTCCAGCGGCTGCATCAAATCAACTTCCACCTTAAAC
>JANYFF010000247.1 GCA_025362825.1 Polaromonas sp.
GTCGCCTCAAAAAGCCAGCGCCAACGCATCGCGGTGTTGGCACCCCTTGGCATCTATGCTGCCTGCATGGTGTTCCAGATGTACCTGGGGCACCCTAATGAGACGCGTGTTGTAGCCTTTTTTGCGATGGGCATCCCCTTGCTGGTTGCACTGGCGGCCTGGTGGTCATGGCAGCCTAAAGTGCCAACGCAGCAGCCACCCACACCCTGGCCCGTGTGGCCATTGGATACGATGACACTCCTGGCCGACCCGCTGGCCGACCAGGCCGTGGCGGCGATCGTGGGTCAGCAAGCAGTCGACGGGGCTTTGACCAGGTCCGGCCTGGCGCGGCTGGATCAGGCTTCACAATGCATGCAGCAGTGGCGCTACAACGGCGAGCTGTCTGCATGGGCACCTGCGGACGCTGATCCGTCCGTATCTGCAGCCCTGCGGGACTACCTGGCTCAGGGCAGCGCGCTGCCAGCCTGGGCCGACGCAGCCAAGGTTGCACGCGCCGAAGCACTGTTCATGGTCGAGGGGCCTTTGTCGTGCACGCTGTTGTTCTGCGCAAGCCTGCCACAGTGCTATGTGCTGCCCTGGCTGGCAAAGGTTCTGCAAATCTCGGGGCAACTGGATGCACACACCGAATCCCGGATGCGCAAGACGGCTGCCATGGTTTTCCCGGTCATGATGAGGGGCGGCCTGATGGATCCCAAGGGCAGCGGTGTTGCGCAGGTGCTCAAGGTCCGCATGGTCCATGCCACCATCCGGCACCTCATCCTGCGGGGAGACCCTGCCATGGTACGAGGCACGGTACCTCCGGGCGCAGCCGCAGACCGGCAAACCGGCATGCAGCAGGCGATGATGAACCACGGCTGGGACGTGACGGCCGGCGGCCTGCCCTGCAACCAGGTGGACCTGGCCTACACCCTGTTGACCTTCAGCTATATTTTTCTCAAAGGCATGCGTACGATGGGTCTGGGCCTGCCGCGCGAGGACGAGGAGGCCTACCTGCACACCTGGAACGTGATGGGCCACGTGCTGGGTGTGCGCCCCGAACTCATGGCCCACACCATGGACGAGGCCACCGCGCTGTTTGAAAACATGCAGGCCTGGGGGCGCACCCATCTCGTGAGCCCCGACGTCAGGCCTGCGCTGGGCCGTGCGCTAATGGGTGTCATGGCCCGGTCCATTCGCGTGCCGTTTGTGCGGCGGATCCCCGTCCAGATGACGCAGTGGCTGATTGGCTCGCAAGCCTCGTATGACATCGGAGTTGATTTACACGTGCCCTTGCTGACCCGACTGCTGTTTGGTGCAGGGCGGTTCGCAGCCGCTTGTATTGACAGCACCGTGCGACTGGTCATTCCCGGCTTCTCCTTGTCGCGAATGCTTTGCAGGGTCATTGGCTACCACATGCTCAGCCAGTTCCTGCTGGACCAAACCCGCGCGATCGGGCTGCCCGACCATCTGCTGGATCCGCTGCGTTCAACGGTGGCCGGCTGGAGCGAAGACGCCCGCGCGCCAAGGTGGCTCAACGCACTGGAAGACCGCCTTACCACGCGCGGCTCATGGACCAGTGCGGCCGTGGCCGCCTCTCAGCCGGCTCGCGCGACTTTCTAGCCAAAGGATTGCCATGCTGCTCTACACAAGGTTATCCGCATTGTTTACCAAGGTCATCCGCTTGACCGGCGCATGGCTGCTGGGGCTGATGCTCGCATTCGGCCACACGGCATGGGCTGCGCCAGGCGAAACCATCATCTCCAAGACGCACTACTGGATCGACGCTGAAGGCCAGGCCACCATCGAGCAAGTTCAGGGGCTTGAGCCTGACGCCTTTCAGCTCATGGGAAAGCCCCGGTCTTTTGAACTGCGCAAGGGAGCGTTGTGGCTTCGCTACGATTTGCCGACGCTTGAAGCCACCCGGCGCTGGTACCTGCTGCTCGAGGGGCCGTCCTACACCAACCGGGCAACGCTATACCAACAGGATGCGCAAGGCCAATGGCATATGCAGCAAGCCGGGGACCATCTGCCGATGTCCCAATGGACCCGGCCAGACCTGGTGCCCACTTTCTCGGTCATCCCTCAGCCGCAAGGAACGGTCTGGTTGCGCCTGGAAAACTTTCCCAGCACGCTCAACCCGGGCCTGAGCCTGCTGGATGACCGGCAACTGGAAACGAGGCGCAACAAAACCCTGCTGTTCGTAGGCATGTACTTGGGCTTTGGCCTGCTGGTGCTTTTCCTGGGCTGGGTGCATGTGCGGCTCTATCGAGACCGCGTCTTTGTGGCCTATGTGGCGTACGTAGCCTGCATGCTGGGCTTCCAGATCTCCTTCACAGGCCTGGGCTCCCTGTTCTTCTGGCCAGAACTCAGCCGCTGGAACGACTCGGCCCCGGCCATCTTTGTGTGCTGGCTCACAGCCGCCGGCATCTGGTTTGTACGCGAGGTCGCCGTGCTTTACCGGCACCACCGCGGATTCAACCGCTTCGTCCTGCGCTGGTCTCTGCTGGGCATTGTTTACCCGGCTGTGTATCTGCTGTTCCAGAGTCCGCTGGCCTTCAAGCTCCTGAATCTCTACGGCTTTCTGTCGGTCCTGTTGAGCATGACAGCCTGCGTATGGGCCTGGCGCAAGGGTGAGGTCTATGCCGGCTGGACAGCACTGGGCTTTTTGCCGCTGCACCTGGCCTACCCATTCGCGGCCTTGCGCGCCGCGGGTGTGCTCTCCGATAGCTGGGTCACGCAGTATGCCGTGCTGATCGGCTCTGCCATAGAAATTCCCTTGCTGCTGTACATCCTGCACCGCCGTGCCCGGGACTTCAGCGAAAACCGCGCCCGCATGCGGGCCATCGAAAGCACGGACCCGCTGACCGGCCTGACCATCCCGCCGGTTCTGGTACTGCGCCTGGGGGATGCAGTGCGCCGCGCGCGCCGTAACTGCAGCAACTGTGGTTTGGCCCTGGTCGAGCTGGTTAACCACAGCGAACTGGTCGCCCAGGAAGGCCGGCATACGGGTGACCGCGCACTGGTCACGGCAGGCTCGCAGTTGACAACACTGGTCCGTGATGTGGACACCGTCTGCCGCGTGACAGAAAACCGCTTTGCTGTGCTCCTCGAAGGCCCCTATCGCACCGAATTGCTCATACCATTCGCGCAGCACATCGTCGCCACGGGGCTGGCCAGATTGGAGTGGCTGCCCGCCCACCAGTACTTGCGATACCGGGTTGCCACGCTGGCGCTGCCCGACTGGACCAGCGAGACCGCGATCGCCGAGGAGCTTGACGCCGAGCGCATGATCGCGCGCCTGAACCGCGTGCTGGACCAACTGGACCCAAAACGTGTGGTCATCCACCTGCCGCTGCCCACCGGACTGTCCTCTGAACAGCAGCTCACCGAAGTAGCCTGATTCAGCTCTGACACCCGGGTCCGTACAATCGCGCGTATCTACCCCGCCAGCGTTTGCTGCTCACTCCAAATGACTGAAATCAACCTTATCTGGGCGCAAGCCCGACACAGTAGCGGCCGCGCAGTCATCGGCCGTGAGGGCCGCTTGCCGTGG
>JANYFF010000263.1 GCA_025362825.1 Polaromonas sp.
GCGGTGGTCAACCATGCGCGCCATGCGCTGGCCGCGCTTGAAACCCAGCAGCTTGACGCACGCGCCCAGGTGGACTTGTTTGCCGCGCCGCCAGAGGCTCCAGCTACCGAACTGGGCGCCGTAGACAGGGCTTTGGGTAACATTGACCCTGACGCCCTCAGCCCGCGCGAGGCGCTGGACGCCCTTTACAGGCTTAAAAAACTCGCCAGCCTGCCCTAAGCAGACCGAATTTTCCTATTTTTACCCTCAATTTTTAAGCCCACCCACATGACCTACTGCGTAGCCATCAAACTGAATGCGGGACTGGTGTTCCTGTCAGATTCGCGTACCAACGCCGGACTCGACCAGATCAGCACCTTTCGCAAGATGATCATTTATGAAAAACCGGGTGACCGCTTCATGGTGCTGCTGTCGGCAGGCAACCTGTCGATTTCCCAGTCGGTGCGCGAAATTTTGCAGATCGAGCAGCTCAAGGACATCGACGGTGGCGCACCCGTCACGATCTGGAATGCCAAGAGCATGTTTGACGCTGCACGCGTGCTGGGCTCGGCGATCCGCCGCGTGCATGAACGCGATGGCGAAGACCTGAAAAACTCGGGCGTTGACTTCAATGTTTCGCTGATCTTTGGCGGCCAGATCAATGGTGAAGGCATGCGCCTGTTTCAGGTGTATTCAGCCGGCAACTTCATTGAAGCCACGCCCGAGACGCCTTACTTCCAGGTCGGCGAATCCAAATACGGCAAGCCGGTGCTGGACCGCGTCATCATGCCCGACACACCGCTGGACGAAGCCGCCAAGTGCGCACTGGTTTCGATGGATTCAACGCTCAAGTCCAACCTGTCTGTCGGCCTGCCGCTGGACATGGTGGTGTATGAAGTCAACACCTTCAAGAGCGACAAGGTGGTCTGCATCGACCACGAAAACCCCTACTTCCGCATGCTGCATGACAACTGGGGTACCAAGTTGCGTGAAGTGTTTGACAGCATTGAAGACCCGATGTGGACGGGCGGCGAAACCCAGGTCCCGCTGCTGACGCCACTGACGCGCAACCAGCCGCTGCGCAAAATCACATCACCCGAAGAAAAACTGATTTAAGCCCGCCTGTGCCCCTTGCCCCCAAACCACTCATCATTTTTTCCCACGGCAACAGCTTTCCAGCCAGCACTTACAAGGTGCTGTTTCGCCACCTCGAAGCCCGGGGCTACCAGGTCAAGGCGATTGAAAAATTTGGCCATGACCCGGCCTACCCGGTCACCAGCAATTGGCCGCACCTGGTGCAGCAGCTGGCCGACTTCACGGCAGCCGAAGTCAAAAAGTCAGGCCAGGCGGCTTTCCTGCTGGGACATTCGCTGGGCGGTTTTTTAAGCCTGATGTGCGCCGCCAGCCATCCCGAGTTGGGCGGCAAGGCGCTGCGCGGCGTGATGCTGCTGGATTCGCCCGTCATAGGCGGCTGGCGCGCCACCGCATTGAGCGTGGCCAAGCGCGCCAGACTGGTAGGCTCTGTCTCGCCAGGCGCTATCAGCCGAAAACGCAAAAACCAGTGGCTGGGCAAGGACGAAGTGCTGGCTTATTTCCAGAGCAAAAAAGCCTTTGCCCGCTGGGATGAAGAAGTGCTGCGCGATTACATTGAACATGGCACGCACGATGCGAGCGAAGGCGCAGAAGGCGCAGAAGGCGCACAAGATACTAGGAGCCAGCGCCTGCTGAGCTTTGACCGCGACATTGAAACCGCCATTTACAACACGCTGCCCGACAACCTAGACAAGCTCATCAAACAGCATCCCCTGAAATGTCCGGTCTCGTTTGCCGGCGGGCTGCAGTCAACGGAAGTCAGGCAGGTCGGCATGGCACTGACAGAAACAGTGACGCGTGGACGCATCACACGGCTCGATGGCAGCCACCTCTTTCCGATGGAAAAACCGGCCGCTACCGCTGCAGTGGTTGAAGCCGCACTGCTGAATATGGCCGCCTTGGCCTCAACAGCAGCAACTTCAACGCCAGGCTAAAGGCTTACCCCGCCCAGGCCACCAGGCCGCTCCACGCGGTAGCCAGCACCACAATGCCAAAGGCAATGCGGTACCAAGCAAAGGGCACAAAGCTGTGGGTCGAGATATAGCGCAGCAGCCAGCGCACGCAGATCCAGGCACTGATAAACGAAAACACCAGGCCAACGCCAAACATGGGCGCATCGGCCAGCGACAGCAGCGCGCGCTCTTTGTAGAGGCTGTACACCGCCGCGCCTATCAGCGTCGGGATGGCCAGGAAAAACGAAAAATCAGTCGCCGCCTGGCGCGACAGGCCAAACAGCATGCCGCCAATAATGGTGGCACCGCTGCGGCTGGTGCCCGGCACCATGGCCAGGCATTGCGCCAGGCCAACCTTGAGCGCGTCCATCGGTGTCATGTCGTCCACATGAATCACGCGGACAGAACCCGCTGGCCGCTTCTCGGCCCAAAGAATGATGAAGCCGCCGATGATGAAGGTGCTTGCCACTACGGTCGGGATGAACAGATGCGCCTTGATGAATTTGCCAAACAGCAGGCCCAGCACGACGGCGGGTAAAAACCCGATGAAGATGTTGAGCGCCAGGCGCTGCGCCTTGGGCTGGCGCGGCAGCGCCACGATGGTGGAGTGAATTTTTTGCCAGTAGACCAGGATGACGGCAAAAATCGCGCCGGTCTGGATGGCAATGTCGAAGACCTTGGCCTTCTCGTCATCAAAGCCCAGCAACGCGCCAGCCAGGATCAGGTGCCCGGTACTGGATATGGGCAAGAACTCGGTCAGGCCCTCGACCACGCCCATGATGGCGGCTTTGATCAACAGTGCAATGTCCACGCTGGCTCTCCAAAAAATGTAGAGCGGATTATCGCTTTATGTGCGATGGGCGATGTGCGCGCGATGCGGCCGGCCTGCAGTTAGCGCGGTGCGCATGGCCAAACGGCTGCACCCGGCGCCGCAACGCTGCATTTCGCGCCATCAGACGACGTTTCGTCGCAGCGGTATGGCGCGTTCGCACGGGACCCGGCAAAGTCCGCTCCATACAGAACATCAGCGCCCTGCAAAGACTATCCACCTCAAAACCCAAACGGAGAACGCATGCTTTTACAACTGCTCACTGCCCACCCCACCGCGATTGTCTCCATCCTGAAAGGTACTCCACCTTGGGTATGGGGCCTGCTCGCCGCGCTACTGGCGCTCGGCATCAGCCAGTTGTCTGACCGCCAGACCGCCCTGGGCAGGGTCGTCATCATGCTGGTCGCCATGCTGGGCCTGTCGCTCTATGGCATGACATCGGCATTTGGCAGCTCGGGTCAGTGGGGCGCAGTGATGCTGGCCTGGATGTTGGCTGCCGTCATGGCCGTGGCGCTGGTCCTGACGCTGTCGCCCGCCAGCGCCACACGTTTTGACGCCCCCACACGTAGTTTTGCCGTGCCCGGCAGCGTCGTGCCCCTGCTGCTCATTCTGGGCATCTTCATGACCAAATATGTTGTGGGCGTCGAGCTGGCGCTGCAGCCCGCTGCCGTCCGCGATGCGGCCTTCGCCTTGCCCGTCGGTATGCTGTACGGCGCCTTCAGCGGCAACTTCATAGCCCGCGCTGCACGGCTGTTGCGCCTGGCTGTTGGCAAAGACCGCGCCGGTGCATCCACTTCTGTCCTTACTGCCTGAACCATCCCTTAACCACAAGGAGTCACCGTGAGCAACACCGCCAACTTCAGCAACGACATTGACCGCCTCGCACGCAAGCGCGTCGGCCGCAAGATGGGCTGGTATGTCCACGCCTTTGTTTTTCTCGCTGTCAACATCGGGCTGGCTGCGCTGGCCGCCATGAGCGGCCGGCACTGGGTTGTTTTCCCTGCGTTTGTCTGGAGCCTGGCCCTGCTGATTCACGGCATGCTGGTGTTTCTCTTCATGCCTGGCAACGGCCTGCGCGAGCGCATGGTCCGGCGTGAACGCGAGCGCCTGACCGCCCAGCGCGACGCCTGGTAAGCCCGGAGCATGACGATGACGACAACGTCCCTGGCAACCATTGCATGGATCGCAACACTCGTGATCGCCTCTGCCCTTGCAATCCTGGGTACAGCACCAAGCCTTTAGAATCAATTTGACATGCGCACCCCACTAACCCCTGACGAGATCGAACGCCTTGCGCGGCGGCGCGCCGGCGCCAAGCTCGGCTGGTTTGTCCACGCATCGGTGTTTGTGCTGGTCAACCTTTTCGTGTTCTCAATGTCGCAATACGCCTTTGGCACGCGCGCCTGGTCGGTCAAGCCGCTGCTGGGCTGGGGTCTGGGTCTGGCGCTGCATGGCATCTCGGTCTGGTTTCTGGGCTCGGGCGGTGGCCTGCGTGAACGCATGGTGCAAAAGGAGCGCGAGCGCCTGCTGCGCCAGCACAACGACCCATAGCAGCCAGAGCGCGCCATGAAAATCGACTGGATCGACAAGCTCCGCTACTACCTGCACACCCTGGCGTTTTGCCTGGCCATTTCGGCCATTCAATACGCCTTCCAGCCCGACCGGCCTTACGAATGGCCGCTGGTTTATTCAATTTTCATCGGCACCTTTACCTGGGCGATCGTCGACTTTGGCAGGCATTTTTTCCCGTCCTCGCGTGAAACCGGCTGGCCCCAAGGCGCGGCTTCCGCGGCGCTGCCCATGGCCGGCATCGTGGCCGGCTATGTGCTGGGTACGCTGCTGGGTGACAACTGGTTTGGCTGGTCTTCGTGGCGCGAACACGGCCTGCCGCAGTTGCGCGTTTCGGTGCTGATCTCGGCGATGGCCGGTATCAGCGGCACCTACTATTTCTACAACCGCAACAAGAGCGCCTACCTCGAAACCAAGATGTCTGAAGCGCGGCACCAGGCGGCTGAAGCCCGGCTCAAGCTGCTGGAGACGCAGATCGAGCCGCACATGCTGTTCAACACACTGGCCAATCTGCGCGCGCTGATCTCTACCGACCCGACCGCGGCACTCAACATGCTGGACCGTATGAACGACTACCTGCGCGCCACGCTCAAGGCCTCACGCGCCACACTACACCCGCTGCAAACCGAGTTTGACCGGCTGCGCGACTACCTAGAACTGATGGCCATCCGCATGGGCACGCGCCTGCACTACACGCTAGACCTGCCCGCAGACCTGGCCGGCCACAACGTGCCACCGCTGCTGCTGCAGCCGCTGGTTGAAAACTGCATCAAGCACGGCCTGGAGCCACGGGTTGAAGGCGGCAGCATCCTGGTGGCAGCCCGCCTCAAGGGTGACACCTTGATGCTGGAAGTCAGCGACACCGGCGTCGGGCTGCCCGATGCAGCAGGCGGTGGTTCACAAAGCAATTCACCCGACAGCGGCTTTGGCCTGGCCCAGGTGCGCGAACGCCTGGCCACCGCCTACGGGCCGCAAGTCACGATCAGCCTGCTGGCCAACCAGCCCAACGGCACGCGGGTCGTCATCACCTTTCCAGCGGGCCTGAACTCATGATCGCAACCGCCCTGATCGCCGAAGACGAACCCTTGCTGGCAAAGGCGCTGCAAGCTGAACTCGCCCGTGCCTGGCCAGCGCTGCAGGTGCTGGACTGCGTGGGCGATGGCCTGTCGGCCGTTGCACAGGCGCTTCGGCTACAGCCCGACGTGCTTTTCTTTGACATCCAGATGCCGGGCATGACCGGTCTCGAAGCCGCTGCCGAGCTGGCGGACTGCTGGCCGCTGCAGCAACCGGGCAGCAAGCCCTTTCCGGCCCTGGTGTTTGTCACCGCCTACGACCAATACGCGGTGCAGGCTTTTGAAACCCAAGCGGTGGACTACCTGCTCAAGCCCGTACAGCCCGACAGATTGCAAAAAACAGTATCAAAAGTGCTCCAGGCCCTTGTAAATAGGTCGCCTATTGCTATTAATTCAGAAGCAAACCTCGAAACCACGCTGGGCCAGCTGCGCGCCCTGCTGGCAGCCGGTCAGCCGGCTACTACAGCAGCCGCGCCAGCAGCCGTGCCGCTTCTGCAGATCATTTCTGCCACCCAGTCCGGCACGCTGGGCAACAGCATCCGCATGGTGCCGATTGCCGACGTGCTGTACTTCGAGGCGGCCGACAAATACATCCGTGTACTGACCGCCCATGCTGAATACCTGATCCGCACGCCGCTCAAGGAACTGCTGGCCCAGCTTGACCCGCACACCTTCTGGCAGGTGCATCGCGGTACCATCGTGCGCGCCAGCGCCATCAGCACCGTAGTGCGAGACGAAAACGGCCGGCTGAGCCTGTCACTGCATGGCAGCGCCGACAAGCTGGCCGTCAGCCGCCTCTATAGCCACCTGTTCAAGGCGAT
>JANYFF010000172.1 GCA_025362825.1 Polaromonas sp.
TATGGCCGCTGGATTACCTTCGCCGTCCGCCATCTTGCCAAACTCGTACCGGCTTACCGGTTACCGCTGGGAGACGGCCGCGTTGTCACCACTTTCAGCGCGGCACTATCAAAGGGCGCTGGTTTGACTTTGCGGCCGGCCCATTGCACCCTCGATTCCATCGCGTTTTTGCAATACACCGGTGGTACGACGGGCTTGTCCAAGGGCGCCGTGCTGACGCACCGCAATATCGTTGCCGCCATTCTGCAGGCAGAGGCATGGTTTACGCCGGCGCTCAAACGCGTGGGGGATGTGAGCAAGACAAACAACATTGCCGCCTTGCCGCTTTATCACATCTTTGCGCTTACCCTGTGTCTGCTGAGCATTCGATGGGGCTCGCACCTGACCTTGATTCCGAATCCCCGCGATTTCGGTAAATTTATCGAGGTTCTCAAGAAGCGGCCCTTCCACATGCTGCCAGCCGTCAACACGCTGTTCAACGCCCTGCTGCAGCATCCCCAATTCAAGACGGTTGATTTTTCCAGCCTGTGTGTGTCGCAGGCCGGCGGCATGGCGGCATCGGAAGGGACGGCTCGACACTGGCAGGAAGTGACCGGTTGCACCATGGTTGAGGGCTGGGGAATGAGCGAGACTTGTGCGATCGGCACAAACAATCCAGTCATGAACAAGGCGTTCACCGGCACCATAGGCCTGCCATTGCCGGGCATCGAAATCGCCATTAAGGATGACGATGGAGCCTCGCAGGCTATCGGCACCTCCGGTGAGATCTGCATCAAGGGCCCGCAGGTCATGATTGGCTATTACCAGCAACCCGCCGAAAACGAAAAGGCTTTCACGGCCGACGGGTTCATGCGTACCGGCGACATCGGCATTATGGATGAACGAGGCTACACAAAAATTATTGACCGCAAGAAGGACATGATCATTGTTTCCGGCTTCAATGTATATCCCAATGAACTTGAAAACGTTATTTCCATGTGTCCCGGCGTCATTGAATGCGCAGCCATCGGCATTGCAGACCCGAGCCAGGGGGAGGCGATCAAGGTCTTTGTTGTGCGAGATGATCCAACCTTGACCGAAGAGGATGTAAGTGCCTACTGCAAGCAGCACTTGACGGGTTACAAGCGCCCCAAACACGTCGAGTTTAGGGACGATTTACCAAAGACCAACGTGGGTAAGATATTGCGGCGGGAACTGCGCACGACCGCATGAAAAGCCGCCGATTGAGCCAGCCATGACGCGCACCCCACGTCTACCCGAGGGCATGCGCGTGCTTGAGCGCGGCTGGCTGTCAGCCAACAATATCCTCTTCATCGACGGTGACAAGACCGTGATGATTGACAGCGGCTATTGCACACATTCGGAGCAGACAATTGCGCTGGTGGAAAGCGTTTTGGGTGACGGGCCTCTCGACATTCTGATCAATACGCACCTCCACAGCGACCACTGCGGTGGCAATGCAGCCTTGCAGGTCCGTTATCCTGCAGTAAAAACCTTGATTCCGCCAGGCCAGGCCGCGCAGGTGACCAACTGGGACCCGGTTGCCCTGACTTATGTGCCCACAGGACAGCTTTGTCCGCAGTTTGTGTTTTCAGAAACGCTTCTTCCTGGCACGCGGATGGCGTTTGGTTCTGCTGTCTGGGAAATTCATGCGGCACCTGGACACGATCCGGACTCCCTTATATTTTTTGAGCCTGTTGAAAAAATCCTGATCTCAGCTGATGCGCTTTGGGAAAACGGGTTTGGTGTCGTGTTTCCAGAGCTGGATGGTAAAGATGCTTTTTCAGAGGTGGCTGCTACGCTGGACCTGATCGAGCAGCTGAATCCATTAACAGTGGTGCCAGGTCACGGGAAATTTTTTGAATATCGGCCAGAAATACTTGCCCTTGCCAGGCAACGGCTTCGCGCATTCGAGTCCGATCCCAAACGACATGCCCAGCACGCGGCAAAAGTGCTGCTCAAGTTCAAGCTGCTCGAAGTGCAGCGACAAGCTGTTGTGGATTTTTGGGGCTGGGCGCGTGTAACGCCGCACCTGATGCGTATACACAAAAGGTTTTTCCCGGATGTTCCAGAATCAGCCTGGGTCGCCGGCTTGTGCGAGGAACTGGTTAAAGCAAATGTGGCAGCACACGAAAACGGTGACATCATCAACAAGTGATAGAGGGTATCGCCTGTTTTAACTGGATGGGCAGATTGAGATTGAAACGCACAAGAAAAAAGCCCGGTTAACTAAAGTCGACCGGGCGTTTCTCATTGTAAGAGCCTGACGATGTCCTACTTTCACACGGGAATCCGCACTATCATCGGCGCTAAGTCGTTTCACTGTCCTGTTCGGGATGGGAAGGAGTGGTACCAACTTGCTATGGTCATCAGGCATAA
>JANYFF010000281.1 GCA_025362825.1 Polaromonas sp.
TTTCCCTACGACATCCACACCTACGCAGAAGTCGCGCCTCTGCTGGCCGCGCGCGGCTGCCGCGTCATCGTGCCCTACCTGCGCGGCTATGGCGAGACAAATTTCCTGAGCGACACCACGCCCCGCTCGGGCGAGCAGGCGGCGCTGGGTGCCGACCTGCTGGCACTGATGGATGCGCTCGACATTGCGCGTGCCGTGCTGGCAGGCTACGACTGGGGCGGCCGCGCTGCCTGCGTGGTCGCAGCACTGTGGCCCGAACGCTGCGCGGGCCTGGTCTCTTTTAACAGCTACAACATCCAGAACATCGCCAAAGGCATGCAGCCCGACACGGCTGAAAACGAGCACAGGCTCTGGTACCAGTATTACTTTCACAGCGAGCGTGGCCGCGCCGGGCTGGACAAAGACCGCCGCGGCATAACCAGGCTGCTCTGGAAATTGTGGTCGCCCACCTGGACTTTCGACGAAGCTACGTTTGAGCGCACTGCCGCTGCTTTTGATCACCCGGATTTTGTCGACGTGGTGATCCAGTCCTACCGCCACCGCTTTGGGCTGGTTCCCGGTGACCCGGCTTATGCGTACATTGAAAGCCGCTTGGCGGTACAACCTGCCATCACAGTGCCGGCCATCACTTTTGACGGCGCTGATGACGGCGTACGCGGGCCGGCAGACGCCTCGGCCCATGCCGTGCGGTTTGATGGCCCCAGGTCACACCGCGTGGTACCTGGTGTCGGCCACAACATGCCGCAGGAAGTCCCGCGTGTGTTTGCCGATGCCGTCCTTGAGCTAGTTCCACATCTTTCAACATGACCGACGCCCTCACCACGCTTTCAGAACACCGCGCCTTTGGCGGCAAACAATATTTTTTCGAGCACGCTTCCCGCGAGATCGGCCTGCCGATGCGCCTTTCGGTTTTCCTGCCGCCGCAGGCCGAACATGGCAAGGTACCTGCGTTGCTCTTTCTTGCAGGCCTCACCTGCAACGAAGAAACCTTTATGGCCAAGGCCGGTGCACAGCGGGTCGCAGCCGAACTGGGCCTGGCCCTGATTGCACCCGACACCAGCCCGCGCGGCGCAGGCATACCCGGTGAAGCCGAAAGCTGGGACTTTGGCGTGGCGGCCGGCTTTTACCTCGATGCAACGCAAGCGCCGTGGGCACAGCATTACCGGATGGAAAGCTACATCACGGCAGAGCTGCTGCCCCTGGTCCTAAACGCCTTGCCGATTGACGGTGATCGTGTTGGCATCTCCGGCCACTCGATGGGCGGGCACGGCGCGCTGACGTTGGCGTTGCGCCACCCGGATATCTTCAGGTCGGTTTCAGCGTTCGCACCGATTTGTGCGCCTTCGCAATGCCCGTGGGGCCACAAGGCATTTGCCGGTTACCTCGGCGCCGACGAGACGCTCTGGGCAGCACATGACGCCTCGGCATTGATGGCCAAAATGCCTGCCGCACCCTATCCTGCCGGCATCCTCATCGACCAGGGCCTGGCAGACAAATTCCTTGCGGTGCAACTGATGCCCGGTGCCTTTGTCAGCGCCTGCGCCACGGCAGGCCAGCCCTTGAGGTTGCGTGAGCATGCAGGCTATGACCACAGTTATTACTTCATTGCCAGTTTTATTGATGACCATTTGCGGCATCACGCGCAGCAATTGAAACTCGCAACAGAAAGCAGCCAGCCATGATTGACCTGTACTACTGGCCCACCCCCAACGGCTGGAAGATTTCCATCATGCTGGAAGAGTGCGGCCTGCCCTACAGTTTTGTGCCGGTCAACATCGGCAAGGGTGAGCAGTTTGCCCCAAGCTTCCTGGCCATCAGTCCGAACAACCGCATGCCCGCTATCGTCGACCACGCACCCGAAGGCGGCGGTGCGCCGGTGCCGGTTTTCGAGAGCGGCGCCATCCTGCAATACCTTGCTGAAAAGACCGGGAAATTCCTGCCGGTGCATCTGCGCGAGCGCTATCAGGCGCTGCAATGGCTGATGTGGCAAATGGGCGGGCTCGGCCCCATGGCCGGCCAGAATGGTCATTTTTTGTTGTACGCCCCCGAAAAACTTTTCTACGCGATTGACCGCTATGGCAAGGAAGTCGACCGCCTCTATGGCGTGCTGGACGCACAGCTCGCGAAAACCGAAGCGTTTGTCGCGGGCGGTACGTATTCCATCGCCGACATGGCGATCTTCCCGTGGGTGCGCACGCACAAGGCGCAGCAGGTGGACCTGCAGAATTTTCCGCACATTGAGCGCTGGTACAACGCCCTGTTTGAACGCCCCGCCGTCAAGCGCGGGCTGGACCTCGGCAAGGAGCTACGCGCCCCGACCATGACAGACGATGCACGCAAGGCACTATTTGGCCAAACCGCTGAAAGCGTGCGCGCGGGCGAACATAAAAACATTTGAACCTCCAGACAGCAGTCAACCCGGACCCATCCATGATTGAATTTTTCTTCGACTGCTCCAGCCCATGGACCTACATTGCTTTTCACAATCTGCAGATACTGACCAAGGAATTGAACGCCCCCGTCGTGTACCGACCCGTGCTGGTAGGCGGCATCTTCAACAGCGTCAACAAAAGCGTTTACGCGGCGCGTGAGGACATGAACTCGGCCCGAAACCGCTACATGCTCAAGGACGTGCAGGACAACGCGAGGCAAGCAGGCCTTGCCATCACATTTCCGCCAAAAGTCTTTCCCGTCAACAGCGTCAAGGCGATGCGGGGCTGCTTGTGGATAGCGCAGGACGAGCATGTCAAAGGCCGCCTCACAGAATTTGTCGACGCCGTTTTTTCGGCCTATTTCACCGACGACCAGGACATATCGCAAGATGACGTGTTGACAGAGATATGCCGCAAGACAGGCCTCGACGCAAATGCCTTTCTGGCCGGTATCAGTCAGCCTGCCATCAAAGACGCATTAAAGGCCAACACTGAAGAAGCCATACGGCGAGGCGCCTTTGGTTCACCCACTTTTTTCGTGGGTGAAGACATGTATTTTGGCAATGACCGCCTGCCGCTGGTTCGCGCGGCGCTGCTGCGCGCCAGATCCGCAACCTGACGGGCGAGCCCACAACACTAGCTCAGCTTGCCAGGACGACTCTCGTCAGGCTGTATGAAGGAGTCTTCCCACTGAGACGAAAAGCGCGGTGGTTTGGCAGAGCGAAAGCCACCATTGCCATCAACATTGAAGCCAGCCGGCTGAACGCCGGGTGCCGCTTTGCCACTATCGTTTTTATTGAGTTCCTTAAGGGCGGCTTCTTTCGCGGCCTGTTTCTTTTCACGGGTAAAGCTGTCCAGGTCTGCATGGAAACTACTGTCTCCGCCGCGGGTTTCCTGGTGGTCCAGCTGGTCTTCTGCCTGCAGCTCGCCCAAAAATGCCGCCCGCATGGCGCTGCCTTTTGGCAGCTTGACACTGCGCACTACGGTGTACGCAATATGGCAGTCCGACAACAGCGATTCCTTGAGCTCACGGTTGGGCTTGCTCAGACCGCGCTTGCCCGGCACATCGACACAACCGACCACATTGCCGTTGGCGGTGCACACCGTAAAGGTGCAA
This sequence comes from Polaromonas sp., assembly GCA_025362825.1. GTDB lineage: Bacteria > Pseudomonadota > Gammaproteobacteria > Burkholderiales > Burkholderiaceae_C > Polaromonas. The sequence goes on from JANYFF010000281.1 coordinate 3,550, forward strand.
TAAACCCCGTTGAGCAGCTCCTGCCAGCGTGGTGCCGTGCCGGATTTATCCCTGCCTGCCGGCGTCGTGAAGCGCAACACTGGCAACTTCACCATCACAAGATGGTCGTGAAACGTGCCGTGCAGCCAGCGCAGGACCTCGTATTCTTCATTGGTCATCAGGACGCGCGAAACCAGAGGCCATTTGTGCGGCAGGCGCAGCGATTCGGTGGACTTCTTATGCTGCCACCACGCATGAAGGCCAATGCCGACACCGGCCCCGATCAGCAATCCCAGACCCGTCATGAGAAATGTCGTTAAGTTCAAGATAGCTCCATTTTTATTGCTGCGGATATACCTCACGTACAGTAACCCATGAGCAGACGACGCTATATACACACATTAATACTTTGGATTAGAACATCGATAGTTGTTACCGCCACGCCATTGATTGTTACCAGTAGTTGCAGCAATGCAAAGCATTGCATCTGGCGTTATGCTGCATTTTTTGACAGGACCAAACCATGCAACGCAAAACTGCCCAGGATTTTGACCAGGAATTGCTGATTTTGTTTGACGCCTATGTGCACGGCACGATTGATCGCCGCAGCTTTCTGGACCGCGCCCAGAAGTTCGCCGTAGGCGGCATGACGGCGGGCATGCTGCTCACCGCCTTGAGTCCCGACTTCGCTGCAGCACAAGTGGTACCCAAGGACGACAAGCGCATCAAAACCGAAGTGATCGAATACCCCTCGACGGCCGGCAATGGCACGATGAAAGGCTACCTGGCAAAACCCGCCAATATGACAGGCAAGTTACCCGTCGTACTGGTGATTCATGAAAACCGCGGTCTCAACCCGCATATTGAAGACATCGCACGCCGCCTTGCGCTCGACAATTTCGTGGCTTTTGCGCCCGACGCGCTCACGCCCCTGGGCGGCTATCCCGGCGATGAAGACAAGGCACGCGAACTGTTCGCCAAGCTTGACCAGAAAAAGGCAACTGAAGACTTTGTTGCTGCTGCTGAATTCCTGAAAAACCGGCCCGAGTCCAACGGCAAGATAGGTGCCGTCGGTTTTTGCTACGGCGGCGGCATTGTGCACGTGCTGTCGGTGCGCCTGCCCGAGCTCAATGCGGCAGTGCCTTTTTACGGCAACCAGCCTGCCGCCGCCGATGCAGCAAAAGTCAAGGCACCGCTGATGATGCATTTTGCTGCGGTTGATGAACGCATCAATGCTTCATGGCCCACATATGAGGCCGCCCTCAAGGCAGCCGGCGCACGGTATGTTGCCTACCAGTATCCGGGCACGCAACACGGCTTCAACAACGACACCACGCCGCGCTTTGATGCTGCTGCGGCCAAGCTGGCCTGGAGCCGCACGATAGAGTTTTTCAATAAAAATCTGGGGGTCTGAGCCGCGCTCAGGCGGTCAATAGCCG
>JANYFF010000288.1 GCA_025362825.1 Polaromonas sp.
CTTGGCTGCTTGCCGTACAAAGCCGCTTGGTAAAGCGTCACGCCCGTGGCCGTCTGCTTGGCAAACCACAACATGTGCGCTTGAGTCGCCGCGCCATTTAAGGTGACACTGACAGCTGGCGGCCAAGCCCCTGCGCCTGAAACGTTCGCGGCAGTCAATGGCACGGGTTTACCTCCCACTTGTTTATCACCCGCATTTATACCCACATTTGCTACCGCAGCCGTCTGCCAAGCGGTCAACACATTGGGTGCGTCCAGCGGGTTGGCAAGCGGAATGCGTGACAAGGTAAACGTTGTCTCATTTGCCACACAGCCCATCATACTGAGCTCGACCTGAATATCACCCAGCTGTTGTTTGCGCGTCGCATTGTCGGGTTTGCAAGGTAATGCCGCTTTTAAGCTGCTGCCATTGGCGATGTCTAATTGCACCTGACGCCAATTGAAGGTGGGCGTGCAAGCGCAAAAAAGCGAGCAAAGTAATACGTAAAATAACAAAATCAGCGCTGAATTGACCAGTTTGCTACGTGTTTGAAGGTGTAAAAACATGGCTTGATTATGCGTTTTTTAGATATTTCACCGCTGCTTTGGGATTTTTCATATAATAGAAGGCTTCGCAGCGAATTTGTGGTTCCGCGACGAAGGCGCAAATTTAGTCAAATAAGGATGCGTACCCCTACCTAAGAGGCTCTCATTAGAAGAGCACCGACCGTAGAAAAGAACCCAACGTTCGCGGGCTCACGTGGAACCCGCCAAACCCTTTTGAAAAAGAGAAACTCATGAAAACCTTCAGCGCCAAACCCGCTGACGTGACGCACGAGTGGTTTGTGATTGACGCGACCGACAAGGTCCTCGGACGAGTAGCCAGCGAAGTTGCTCTCCGTTTGCGCGGCAAACACAAGGCCATTTACACGCCTCACGTCGATACCGGTGACTTCATCGTCATCATCAACGCATCCCAGTTGCGTGTCACCGGCGCCAAGTCGACCGACAAGATCTACTATCGCCATTCCGGTTATCCAGGCGGCATCTCTGCCACCAATTTCCGCGACATGCAAACCAAGTTTCCTGGCCGTGCGCTGGAGAAGGCTGTCAAGGGCATGCTGCCCAAGGGACCGCTTGGTTATGCCATGATTAAAAAACTCAAGGTGTATGGTGGTGCAGAGCATCCGCACACCGCCCAGCAGCCGAAGGTCCTCGAAATTGCAGGCATTTCAACGAACGCCCAACGGGAGGCCGCCAAATGATCGGTGAATGGAACAATGGCACCGGCCGTCGCAAATCCAGCGTCGCCCGCGTGTTTCTGAAAAAAGGCACCGGCAAGATCACGGTCAACGACAAGGACATCCAGGTGTTCTTTGGTCGCCAGACCTCCATCATGATCTGCCGCCAGCCCCTGTTTCTGACCAACCACGTCGAGACGTTTGACATCATGGTCAACGTGCACGGCGGCGGCGAGTCCGGCCAGGCTGGTGCAGTTCGCCACGGCATTACCCGTGCGCTGATTGACTATGACGCAACCCTCAAGCCGGCCCTGAGCCAGGCTGGATTTGTAACGCGTGACGCACGTGAAGTCGAACGTAAAAAAGTCGGTTTCCGTTCAGCTCGCCGTCGCAAGCAGTTCAGCAAGCGCTAATCCGTTTGTTTCGCCTGCTCCGGCTTTTGCCGGAGCCAAAAGCCGCCCGGTTTGCGCCTGGCGGCTTTTTTCATGGGCGAGTCGTCAGGGAGTGCACAATGCAATTCCCGTTTAAAAAGCAGATGTTTTGAAATTCCGCCTGTTCCGCCGCCGTCTGACCATCAGCTCCCCGCGCATGGCCGTGCGGAGTGCCTTGCCCTGGCCGGTGCGCTGGGTGCTGGGCGCCGTGATGCTGGGGTTTTCTGCGTCGATTGCGCTCTGGGCCTTTGAATTCGGCAAGGGCATTGCGGGGCTCGACACCAATGCCAAGGACGAACTGAAGCTGCTGCGTGCTGAAGTCATCCAGTTGCGCAGCGACCGCGACAAGGCGCTGACCGTGTCGAACACCTCCGGCAGCTTGCTGACGGCTGAAAAAGCCGCCCAGGAGAAGATGGCCACCCAGATACGCCAGCTTGAGTCAGACAACCTGATGCTGCGCGACGATCTCGGCTTTTTTGAAAAACTGCTGCCGGCCAGCGGCACCGATGGTGTGTCCATCCGCAGCCTGCAGGCCGAGCTGTTGTCGGCTTCGCAGCTTAAATGGCAGGTTTTGGTGATTCAGCCGGTCAAGAACGCGCCCGAGTTCAACGGCCAGATGGAAGTCACCATCAACGGCACGCTCGCAGGCAAGCCGTGGATGGTGAATCTGCCGGGTGGGGCACAAATTTTGCGTTTCAAGCAATACCGCCGGGTGGAAGGGGTGCTGGATTTACCCCCCCAGGCCGTGGTAAAAACGGTGACAGCCAAGATTGTTGAGGGCACGGTCACCCGGTCCGTGCAAACCTTCAAGCTGAAATAGTCTTCACTCACAAGATCCCACCCAAGGACTGACACATGTTCGGCAAGAAAAAACAACCTCCCATCAAGAGCCTGATCGCACAGGGCAGCTGTATCGAGGGCAACCTCAAGTTCACGGACGGCTTGCGTATCGACGGCGAGGTCATCGGTGATATCTGCGCCAACGACGGCAGCTCCAGCATCCTGGTGATCAGCGAAACTGCCACCGTGACCGGCCGCATCTTCGCCGACCACGTCATCATCAACGGCCGCGTCATGGGTCCAGTCCATGCGTCCGAGCTGCTGGAATTGCAGCCCAAGGCCAAAATCGAAGGTGATGTGTCTTACAAGGCGCTTGAAATGCACCAAGGTGCAGTCATTTTTGGCCAGTTACGCCCCACCAGCCAGCCGCTCGAAGAAAAACCAACCCTGACACTTGCAGCCAACAACGCCTGATACGGCGGATAACGGGCGCTAGCCGGTTGGCAAGCACTGACCTTCACGGTGTCGGGTGAAGGCACACCGCCGCAATGGTTGATCGATTTACGTTAGTATTACACCATCGGGAGCTTTGAGCCCGGACCCACGGATTGAACGGAGTTAGCCATGAGCGCAGTTGCAGAAAATATTCAGACCGAAATGCCGGCCCCTTTTGTCTTCACTGACAGCGCTGCCAGCAAGGTTGCCGAGCTGATTGCCGAAGAAGGTAATCCTGACTTGAAGCTGCGCGTCTTTGTGCAGGGCGGTGGCTGCTCCGGCTTCCAGTACGGTTTCACTTTTGATGAAATCACCAACGAGGACGACACCACGATGACCAAAAACGGTGTCTCCCTCCTGATCGATGCCATGAGCTACCAGTACCTGGTGGGCGCAGAGATCGATTACAAGGACGACCTCGAAGGGGCCCAGTTCGTCATCAAGAACCCGAATGCCACCAGCACCTGCGGCTGCGGTTCCAGCTTCTCAGCCTGAGAGCTAACTGCCAGTGCGTAAAAGCCGCCTCAGGGCGGCTTTTTGCTTTTCACGCCGGATAGATCGCGCCCAGGATGCGTGGGCCGGCAGCGCCGGTCACGCTGGCCAGGTTTCCCGGCAGGCGGTGCAGGGTCTGGCGGGCCAGCCAGGCAAATGCTGCGGCCTCGACCTGCAGGGGCGGCAGGCCACGCTCGCCCGATGGCAAGACACGCAATTGCGGCAAGCCGGCCTGCAGCCGTTGCATCAGGTGCAGGTTGAAAGCCCCACCGCCGCACACGACAAGCTCCTTGCTATCTTTACCATAGCTACAGACCGCCGTAATACAGGGGCTAGCGGTGAATTCGGTTAATGTATTCTGGATGTCAGCCGGCAGTTCATCCAAAAATGGCATCAGCTTGGCGGCCAGCCACTGCGGGCTGAAAAGATCACGCCCGGTGCTCTTTGGCGGTGGCTCCGAAAAATATGGATCATCCAGCAAGCTGTTCAGCAGTGCTGGAATCAGCTTGCCGCTTGCGGCCCAGGCGCCACCAGCGTCATAAGGCTGGCCAGTGTTTTGCTGGCACCAAGCGTCCATCAGTGCATTGCCGGGACCACAGTCAAACCCCAGCACCGGGTCGCCCGCCTGGCCAGGCAGTACGCTGATATTGGAAATACCACCGATATTGAGTACGCTGACCGTAACACCGGCTTGGCCGAAAACGCTTTGGTGAAACGCTGGCACCAGCGGGGCGCCCTGGCCGCCTGCAGCAACATCGCGGCTGCGGAAGTCTGCTACCACGTCAATGTCCGTCAGCTCGGCCAGCAGCGCCGGGTTGTTGAGCTGCAAAGTGTAGCCAGCGTCTTTTTGCGGCTGGTGTCTGACCGTCTGCCCATGCGCGCCTATGGCTTTTGCCGGCCCGGGCGCGGCCTTCAGCAACGTGTGGACGACCTTTGCATAGATGGTTGCGAGCTGCTTGCCGGCGATGGCGGCGCGGTGCAGCTCGTTGTTTGAGGGGCTGTTGAGTGCCAGCAGCTCGGCCCGGAAGCTGTCGGTGAAGGCCTCCGTTGCAGCCGCCAGGACTTTCAGCTGGCCACCCGAAAAATCAACCAGCACGCCGTCGGCGCCATCCAGCGAAGTGCCTGACATCAGGCCAATATAGAGATCAGGCATTGGGCTATTTTGCATGAGCATTGCGCCATGAAAAAAGCGCTCCGGAGAGCGCATTTTTGCGGCTGGCGAAATTGAGCTACTCGGCCTTTGTTTGCCCGATGGTTGCAGCGGCCTGCAGTTCGGTTTTTACGGTCTCAGCCAGTTGCCTGAACACGGGCAATGCGGCGGTTGGTACCGGAATGGTTTCGCTTTGTTTGGCAATCGTCATCGGGTCTTGCTGGGTGCCGTTGACGCGGAACTCGAAATGCAGGTGCGGCCCGGTTGCCCAGCCGGTAGAGCCGACCAGGCCAACGGTCTGGCCCTGACTGACGTTCTGGCCGCGCTTCACCAGCACTTTGCTCAGGTGCGCGTAAACGGTCTCGTGGCCATTACGGTGCTTGATGAAAATCACGTTGCCGTAGCCGTTCTGCACGCCTGAAAACTCCACCACCCCATCGCCCACTGTGCGGGCAGGCGTGCCGGTCGTGGCTGCAAAATCAGTTCCCAGATGGGCACGCCACTTTTGCAGGATAGGGTGAAAGCGCATCGAAAAACCGCTGCTGATGCGCGAGAACTCAACCGGCGAGCTCAGGTAGGCGCGACGCAGGCTTTTGCCGTCCAGCGTGTAATAGCCGCCCTTGTTGGCGGCGCCGCTCACGTCCAAGCCGGGCGCCTGAAACCACATCGCCTGGAAAGCCTTGCCAGCATTGACGAATTCAGCAGACAGCACGCGGCCAGTGCGCAGCGCTTCGCCATCGGCTTCCAGCGTTTCGTACACCACGTTGAAACGGTCACCCTTGCGCAATGCCCGGCGAAAATCGATATCACTGGAGAACATCTCGGCCATCTGCACGGCCACGGTGTCCGGTATGTGGGCTTCGTCCGTGGCTGCAAACAGCGAACTCTGGATGCTGCCGCTGGCCAGCCGCGCCGTCGCCACATAAGGCGCTGTCTCGATGCGTGAGTTCAGGGTGGTGCCGGTACGTTCGATCACCAGGCGCTTGAAAAGCGTTTCGTCGTCGGAGGCCCAGCGCATGCTGAGTTTGAGCAACTGCTGGTTGTCGCTGACTTCAGCGGTCACATTCTTGCCGGCACGGCCCGACAGCACCATGCGTGCGTTGGCGTCGGTCCGCAGGAAAGCAGCTGCTGCGGCATCGTCGATATTCAGGCGTTTGAGCAGGCTGTCAAAGGTATCGCTGCTGCGTGTGCTTTCGGTGCGAAACAGCTTGAAGCGGAAATCGCCCAGTGCATCGATCTGGGACTGTGCCGGCAGGGCCTGCACGGCTTCAAACACCTGGCGAACCGGCAACCTGGACGCATCGGGTGCCAATGGCACGACACCAAAGGCTGTGACAGCTGTACCGAGCAACAGCACGGCAATGCCGCTGGTGATGCGTTTGGGGTGGCGGCGCAGGCTGTCGGAAATCGAAAATAGTACGCGGGACGGAGTTGAAAAAGACAAGGCAGAATTCCCAACGAAAGTGCATCGGGTGAACAGGCTTCGGCTCCGGGCTCGAAGTGGGTGCACACCGGCGGTGTAAAAATCCGGGTATCCGGCACAGTCCTGCATGCAGCGAGGTGTCGGCCATCCGGCTCAAAATTTATTCTTTAGCTCAGCAACTATCAGCAACTTTTGAGCCAGATTCTCCACAGCGCCGGCGCACCTTAAAATGGCGGGCTGGTGCAGGAGAGCAGCAAGTATATCCGTCGGACAACACCCCGACATGTGAAAAACCCTTATGAATCAAGACCTTGTTACAAATTATCCCGTGACCGACAGCGTCCGAAATGCGCTCGCCGTGTCGCTGCGGGGCTGCGAAGAACTGATCCCTGAAAACGAATGGGTTAAAAAACTGGCCCGCAGCGAGGCCACTGGCATACCGCTGCGCATCAAGCTGGGCCTGGACCCGACCGCCCCCGATATCCACATCGGCCACACCGTGGTGCTCAACAAGATGCGCCAGCTGCAGGACCTCGGCCACCAAGTTATTTTCCTGATCGGTGATTTCACCAGCCTGATCGGTGATCCGTCTGGCCGTAACACGACGCGCCCCCCCCTGACACCCGAGCAAATCAAGGTCAATGCCGAAACCTACTACCGGCAGGCCAGTCTGGTACTGGATCCGGCCAAGACCGAGATCCGCTACAACAGCGAATGGAGCGAACCGTTGGGCGCCCGCGGCATGATCCAGCTGGCGTCGCATTACACCGTTGCCCGCATGATGGAGCGCAACGACTTCAACGATCGGTTCAAGGCCGGCACGCCGATCAGCGTGCATGAATTCCTTTACCCGCTGATGCAGGGTTATGACTCTGTCGCGCTTAAAAGCGACCTTGAACTGGGCGGTACTGACCAGAAGTTCAACCTGCTGATGGGCCGCCACCTGCAGCAGGAATACGGCCAGGAGCCGCAGTGCATCCTGACCATGCCGCTGCTGGAAGGCCTGGACGGCGTTGAAAAAATGTCCAAGAGCAAGAACAACTACATCGGCATATCCGAAGACGCCAATACCATGTTTGCCAAAGTGTTGAGCGTGTCTGACGTGCTGATGTGGAAGTGGTTCACGCTGCTGTCTTTCAGGAGCGAAGCCGATATTGCCGCGCTAAAAGCCGAAACCCAGGCTGGCCGTAATCCCAAAGACGCCAAAGTCGCGCTCGCAAAAGAAATCACCACGCGGTTTCACAGTGCGGCTGCGGCCGACGCAGCGGAGCAAGACTTCATCAACCGCAGCAAGGGTGGCGTGCCCGATGTGATTGACGAGGTGTCCTTGACCGGTGCGCCGCTCGGTATCGGTGCGGTGCTCAAAGGCGCAGGCCTGGCCAGCTCCGGTGGCGATGCCACGCGCCTGATTGAAGGCGGTGGTGTGCGTGTGGATTCAAGCGTGGTGAGCGACAAGGCGCTCAGGCTGGGCGCAGGGACTTATGTTGTCCAGGTCGGCAAACGCAGGTTCGCGCGGGTTACGTTGAGTTAACCCCGAAGCCGCTTCCGTGTTGGCACCGGCGAATATTGCGGCGTTCTTATGGGGCCGGCGATGCGAGAGGCACGCCTTTTTCAACCACATATACGCCTACCAGTTTGGTGGCCACCGAGCCGTTGTTGTGTGCGTCATGCACTATGCCTGCCGGCACCACAAATGATTCGCCAGCTTTGACCTGGCGCGGCGGCTGGCCGTCCACCAGCAAAGTGAGTTCGCCTTCCAGTATGTAGCTGATCTCGTCACCAGGATGGGTATGGCGGCCGGACTTGCCGCCTGCCGCGACATCAACCCGAGCGACCACGGCCTCGCGGCCGGGGACCGACACATTGGCCTTGCCGACCATTACACGCGTCAAGCCCTGGGCGTACACCAGGCCAGAGGCCAAGGCCAGGAAGACGCCGAGCGCGATAACCGTGTTTTGTTTGAAGCTTGTCATGTTGTCTCCTGGACAGTTCGTTTTCGGTGGACGGCGGGTCAGCTTCCCGTCGTTGTCTTGCCATGGTAGCTGTGAGGCTGACGGTGTGACACCGTGACAACCCTCAGCCGTTCGGGCGAGCAGACTGACGGACGCTACTTTGGCGGCTGCGCGGCACAATGCACCCTTATGAATATAGACCTCAAGGCCTTGACCCCCCAGCGACTGATGCGGGCCTCTGTCGTTGTGGCCATCGCCACAATTGTGCTCAAAACTGCCGCTTGGTACATCACCGGTTCGGTAGGGCTGCTGTCAGACGCGATGGAGTCTTTTGTGAATCTCGGCAGCGCGCTGTTTGGCCTGTGGATGGTCACCATCGCCGTGCGTCCTGCCGATGAAGACCATCCCTATGGCCACCACAAGGCCGAATATTTTTCTTCTGGTTTTGAGGGCGCGCTGATCATTGTTGCGTCCGCTGCCATCATCTGGGCCGGCGTGCACCGCATGTTCAACCCGCAGCCTCTGGAGCAGATTGGCTGGGGGCTGGTGCTGTCAGTCTTCAGCTCCGGCCTGAACGGCCTGCTGGCCTGGGTGATGTTCCGCGCTGCGCGCGAGCACCGCTCGATTGCACTCGAAGCCGATGGCAAACACCTGGTCACGGACGTGTGGACGTCTGCCGGTGTAGTGCTCGGGATTGGCGCTGTCGCCCTGACCGGCTGGCTCTGGCTCGACGCGCTGGTGGCGATAGGTGTGGCGCTCAATATCCTGTGGCAGGGCGGCCAGCTGGTGTGGCGCTCCTCACAAGGCCTGATGGACCAGGCCATTGAGCCGCAGGCACTGGCCTATGTTCAAAAGGTGCTGGCGGAATTCGACAAGCCCCCCGTACGCATTGACCACCTCATTACGCGCAATTCAGGCCAACGGCGATTTGTTGACGTGCATCTGCATGTACCCGCCAACTGGACGCTGGGGCGAGCGGCGCAAGTGCGATCCAGCCTTGAACATGCGCTGATGGCGGCTGTGCCCGACCTTCGCGCAACCATCCAGCTCTTGCCGTCCGATGTCGAGCCGCTGATCGATGATGCCCTCGACCTTTTCAACAACCAGCCGCCGCACCAATAATTAACGCCATGTTGGCGATTCGATTCATCACCTCAGGAGTTTTCATGCAACGTTCAGTCTTCCCCCGGTTTCTGGGCACCTCCGCGCTGGCGCTGGCCTGCCTGTGCAGCGCTGCGTCCGCCGCAGACATCATGGTGCTGAGCGCCGGCGCCATCGAGCCCGGCCTGAAAGCAGCAGCCGCTGCTTTCGACAATCAGACCGGCCACGTCACCAAAATCACCTTCAACACCGCGCCGGAGCTTAAAAAGCGCATGGACGCAAACCCGGAATTTGATGTGGTGATTGCGCCGCCGCCTGTCATTGGCGAATTTGCTGCCGCCAGCAAGCTTTCTGAAACACGCGCCAATGTCGGTCGCGTCGGCATGGGCGTTGCCGTGCGCGACGGTGCTAGCGCGCCCGACATGTCCAGCACCGATGCCTTCAGGCGCTCCGTGCTGGCGGCTGATTCGCTGGTGTTCAACCGCGCATCCACCGGGCTCTACCTGGAAGGCCTTTTGAGAAAGATGGACCTCTACACCCAGGTCGAAGCCAAAACCACGCGCTACCGGGACGGCGCCTCGGTGATGGAGCACGTCATCAAGGGCAAGGGCAACGAGATCGGTTTCGGCGCCACGACTGAAATCCTGCTGTACAAAGGCAAGGGCCTGACGCTGGTCGGCCCGGTGCCGGCCGATGTGCAGAACTACACCTCCTACACCGCCGCTCCGCTGGCCTCCGGCAAGCAGCAGGCGCTGGCTCAGGCCTTTGTCACCTTTCTTTCTGGCCCGGTGGGCAAGCCGCTGTTTGTGGCGGCGGGCGTGACTGACTAGGTCGGCCATGAAAGCAGTGCTGCAACGCGTCCGGCAGGCGCATGTGGTGGTCGCGGGCGAAACCATAGGCCGCATCGCGCAGGGCCTGGTGGTGTTGGTGTGCGCCGAACGCGGCGACAGCGAGTTGCAGGCTGACAAACTTCTGGCCAAGATTCTCAAGCTCAGAATTTTTTCAGATGCAGCCGGGAAAATGAATCTCGGCTTGCAGGACGTTGGCGGCGGCCTGCTCATCGTCAGTCAGTTTACGCTGGCTGCCGACACCTCGGGCGGCAACCGGCCCAGCTTCACGGCGGCG
>JANYFF010000295.1 GCA_025362825.1 Polaromonas sp.
ATTGCCTGGAAACTGGGCTATATCAAGCCAACAGGCATTCCGGTGGGACGATGAAACTCTGCATCTAGAAACAAAAAACAAAGGCCGCGCAATGCGGCCTTTTTTCATGGGTGTTGCGTCGGAACAAGCCGCCCCGGCCACATGGTTACAACCAGTAAACGAGGATGTAAAGGCCCAGCCACACCACGTCCACAAAGTGCCAGTACCATGCGGCGCCTTCAAAACCGAAATGCTTGTCGGCAGTGAAGTGTCCCTTTTGCAGGCGCAAGGTGATGAACAGCAGCATCAGCATGCCGACGAACACATGGAAGCCGTGGAAACCCGTCAGCATGAAGAAGGTCGAACCATACACACCGGAGGTGAGCTTTAGGTTAAGTTCTGCATAGGCATGGTGGTATTCATAGCCCTGGACGAACAGGAAGATCACGCCGAGCAGCACAGTGGCCCACATAAAGCCGATGGTGCGGGCACGGTGACCTTCACGCAGGGCGTGGTGGGCAATCGTCATGGTGACGCCGGAGCTCAGCAGCAGCGCGGTGTTGATGGTTGGCAGCCAGAAAGGCCCGACCGTCTGGAAAGGCTCGATGATGTCGGCAGGCGAAGCAGTCACGCCGGCAGCCATGCTGGGCCAGACAGCCTTGAAGTCTGGCCAGAGCAATGCGTTCTCAAGATTGCCGAGGGCCGGCACGGAATGCACACGCGCCCACCAGAGCGCCGTAAAAAATGCGCCAAAAAACATCACTTCGGAAAAAATGAACCAGCTCATACTCCAGCGAAACGACAGGTCGATCTTGTAGCCATACAGACCGCCTTCGCTTTCGCGGACGGACTGACTGAACCACTGAAACAGCGTGCCAAGCCACCAGACCATGCCAAACGCCAATGAGTAAGCACCCCAGCCGTGACCGTTGATCCACTGGCTGGCACCCAGAATGACAAAGAACAGGCCAATCGAGGCCATCACGGGGTGGCGCGACGGCTCGGGTACAAAGTAATAAGGGGCCGCCGTAGGGGCCACCGAAGACGCTAATGAAGACATTCCCAACTCCTGTTTTCGCTAAATTCCAGATTCAATTCACCATGGCCGGCCGGACACCACGAAGGCTCACTTGGCGACCACCCAGGTAGCCAGAAGAATCAGGCTACCTACAAAAAAAACGACGCCTATCAGGGCCACCACGACGATGTGTACCGGATTCAGCTGCGCAACATCCTGTTCATACTCGCCCCGCGAACGCAAACCGACAAACGACCAGAGCACCGCCTTAACGGTACGCAGGATGGAGCCCTTGCGCTCATGTACCGGCGTAGCTTCAGGCGTGCTCATACGCCTGGCGCCGGCAATGCAGCAACGGCACTGCGTGCGACATCCAGCGCCGCAGCACCGGAGGCCTGGGGCGCAGGTGGCGTGCGGCCACCCACCTCAAAAAACGTATAGGACAGCGTGATGGTGCTCACATCTTTCGACAACTTCGGGTCGATCACAAACACCACCGGCCACTCTTTCTTTTCACCGGGCGCCAGTGTGTACTGGCTGAAGCAGAAACACTCAAGCTTGTTGAAATGCGCGCCAGCCTGTGCGGGCGCATAGCTCGGAATAGCCTGTGCAGACATGGTCCGGTTCTGCACATTCTGGAATTCGTACATCACCGTAGTCAATTCACCGGGATGGACCTGCAGTGTGTTTTTAGCGGGCTTGAAATGCCACGGACCACGTGAATTCGCATCAAACTCGACCGTAATGGTGCGGGTCAAATCCACCTGTGTATTGGCGGGCATCTTGGGGGTCGCACCGGGGATTTGCCGGTCACCCAGCGCCAAAACGTTGATGCCCGTCATTTCGCAGATGGCCCTGTAAATGGGTACCAGGGCATAACCGAAACAAAACATGCCGAGCACAATCACGCCGAGCTTGCGGACCATCCGTATGTTTTCGCGCTTGATCTGCATCAGGGAAGCTTTTGTGGTTTGTTTTCCTGGCTCAATGGCTCAGGAAAATCATCTTGCCCATGAACCCGGCAAAAAATACTAAGGCAACTGACGCGAGAATGAGCGCCAGCCGGAGATTGTTTTTCTTTTGTTCGGGGGTCATGGTGCAGCTTGTGATGTGAAGGTTCAGCCGATCACGCGGGTTGCCGTGATGTCAAGCTTGGGTGGTGTCGTGAAGGTATGGAAAGGCGCAGGCGAAGCCACTTCCCATTCCAGGCCTTCAGCGCCCTTGCCGCCTTCATCCAGCCACGGATTGGCCTTGGCCGCAACGCCCTTGCCACGCATCGTTGGCAACACCACAAACAGGAAGAAATAGAGCTGTGCGAAACCGAAAAAGAAGGCGCCCACGCTGGCAATCGCATTGAAGTCGGCAAACTGCATCGGGTAATCCGCATACCGGCGCGGCATGCCAGCCAAACCTAGAAAGTGCATCGGGAAGAAGGTGACGTTGAAGGAAATCAGCGACCACCAGAAATGGATCTTGCCGCGGGTTTCGTTGTACATCACGCCCGTCCACTTGGGGCTCCAGTAGTAGTAGCCTGCAAACATGGCGTAAAGCGAGCCAGCCACCAGGACGTAGTGGAAATGCGCCACCACGTAATAGGTATCCTGCAGCTGGATGTCGATTGGGGCGACCGACAGGATCACGCCTGTCAGGCCGCCGATGGTGAACACGAAAATAAAGCCGACAGCAAATAACATGGGCGTTTCAAACGTCATCGAGCCCTTCCACATGGTCGCGATCCAGTTGAACACCTTCACGCCGGTGGGCACCGCGATCAGCATGGTCGAATACATGAAAAACAGCTGTCCGGTGACGGGCATGCCGGTGGTGAACATGTGGTGAGCCCAGACGACGAAGCTCAAAATAGCAATCGAGCCCGTGGCGTACACCATGGAGGCGTAGCCGAAAA
>JANYFF010000358.1 GCA_025362825.1 Polaromonas sp.
GCGACCCATGCGCGCAGTGGGCCGTAGCCCTCGCTGGCGGCGTATTGCAGTGCGCCTTCGCCGTCTGTTCGCAGTACTGTTTCGCAGGCCTGGGCAAAGGCCGCGATGGGGAATGTTTTGGCCGAGGGCAGGCCGCCTGCAAAGCTGATGATGCCGGGCTTTTCAGTGACCTTCAGGATCTCGCGGATCACTGAAGGATTCATTTTTTCGGCGCGCTGTGCCTGTACCCATTTCATGCTTTCACCCATTTACCTGTCTCCTCGTTGAATCAAGCCTACCGGCATTTTTTTGGCGACCAGCACGGTCGCTATCACCGCCACACCAAAGCCAAGGGTAACGCCATCCAGCGTTTCGCCCAGCAGCGGCACGGCAAACACCATTGATAAAAACGGCTGCACCAGCTGGACCTGACTGACGCGTACGGCGCCGCCCAATGCAAGGCCACGGTACCAGGCAAAAAAGCCCAGCCACATGGAGAATACCGCGACATAGGCAAACGCCCACCAGCTGGCCTGCTGGATGGCGTTGATGTCAGCCGGCAGACTTGCAAATGCCAGCGGCACTGTGAAGGGCAACGAGATCACCAGCACCCAGCAGATCACGCGCTCCGAACCCAGTGACGGCGTCAGGCGTGCCCCGCCGATATAGCCCAGCGCCGCCGACAGCATGGCCAGCAGCAGAAAAACATCGGCGAGGTGCAGGCTGAGCTGGCCCGAGGTATCGGCAGAGCGCAGCACCATGAAGCCCAGCACCAGCAGCGTCCCCAGCACGGCGCAGGCCCAGAAGGCGGTGCTGGGCTTCTGGCGAAACCACAGCGCGGCCACTACTGCAGTTGCCAGCGGCAGCAGGCCGGTGACCACCGCGCCATGCGTGCTGGGCACATATTGCAGCGCAAGCGACAGAAACAGCGGAAACCCGACCACCACGCCAAGCGCCGTGAAGCCCAGCAGGCCCCACTGGCTGCGCACCGGTAGCTGCCGATTGCCGCGCAGCCGCTGGGCCAGCAAATACAGCGCTGACAGCACGCCCGCTACGGCCGCCCGGCCAAAGGTGACAAACCAGGGCGACAGCTGCGGTGAATCGTGCGAGCCAACCGCGAGCTTGGTCAGCGGCAGCGTGGCTGAAAAGATCACGATGCCGAGCAGGCCGATCCAGAGCCCGCGGTTGACTTGCCGGGCGTGCGCGGCATCGCTCATATAAAAAGCATCCAGATGGCGGTGGCAACCAGCACCGCCGCCATGACCCGGTTAAAAGCCACCAGCCGCCGGCCCGTGCCCGCAGGCCCGGCAAGCCAGTCACGCAGCAGCGAGCCGAGCAACGCATAGGTCAGGTTGCTGAAAAATGCAAAGCCCAGCATCACTGGCAGCAGCATGGCAAAGCGCTGGGTGGCGTCGCTGCGCCCGGCAATCCAGCCGCCAACGACGGCCAGGGCCGCCATCCAGGCCTTGATGTTGACGAACTGCATCGCCACGCCCTGCGCGAAAGTTACCTCCAGCTTGCGCCCGGTCGCAGCGCCCGGCAGCTGTGTTTGAAAGGCCAGCCTGAAGGACAACCACAACAAGTAGGCCACGCCCACCAGCTTGATGGCCCAGCCCAGCAGGGGTGCCGCCAGCACCAGCGCGCCCACGCCAAGGCTGCAGACTGCCAGCAACAAGCCCCAGCCGACGGTCACGGCGGCAATGAAAGGCATGGCACGCGGCAGCCCGTAGTTGGCCGCCAGCGCTGCGGACAGGGCGGTGTTGGGCCCGGGCGTGAAGCTCATGGCGGTAGCCAGGAGTGCGAAAGCGGTGAAGTCTTGCCAGTTCATGGCATTGACTTTATAGTTGAAAGCAGCACACCGCCAGTACAGTTTCGCAGACAAATATGTAAACTGTATTGCCTGCCATGACAGCACAGCAAGCCCTTTTGGAGCGCACCGCCATGTTGATGAAAACCGCCGCGCAGTCCCTGACCGAGCAGCTCGCCAGCCGTTTTGCCGAACGTATCCGCAACCGGCTGCTGGCTGCGGGCGCGCGCTTGCCGTCGGTGCGGCAATGCGCCGAGCAGCAGGGCGTTAGCGCATCGACTGTGGTGGCAGCCTATGATCAGCTGCTGGCTCAGGGCCTGGTTGAAGCTCGCAAGAACCGTGGATTTTTTGTGCGCGACAGGGCTGTGGCAACCGCATTCTCGACACCTGATGCTATCAATGCTGTAGCAAATGGAAAGGCGCAACCGCATTTCCAGCCGCAGCACAACCCGGTCAACGCCACTGCCCTGATACGCGGGATGTTTCATGGCAGCAGCGACAAACCGCAGCCCGGCATGGGCGTTTTCCCGTCTGACTGGCTCGAAACCACCTTCATGTCGGCGGCGGTGCGGCGCTTTACCGGCGCCCGCGCGCTGCAGGAATACTCGCTCAACTACGGCGAGCCGGCGGGCGACAGCAGCTTGCGTCTGGCGCTGTCTAAAAAGCTGGCCAGCATCAATATCCCGGCGCCGCCCGAACAGATCATCACCACCGTAGGCGCCACGCATGCGCTGGACATTGCCAGCCGCACCTTGCTCAAGGCTGGCGACTACGTGATGGTCGAAGAGCCTGGCTGGGCGATCGAGTTTGCGCGGCTCAACGCGCTGGGCATGCGCATCCTGCCGGTGCCGCGTTCGGCCGCCGGCCCAGACATTGAAGTGATGGCGCGTTACTGCGCGGTGCACCAGCCCAAACTGTTTGTCAGCGTCAGCGTGTTTCATAACCCGACCGGCTACTGCCTGACGCCCGGCAGCGCACACCGCGTTTTGCAACTGGCTGGCGAACATAATTTTTATGTTGTTGAAGACGACACCTACAGCCATCTCGCGCCCGACCACGCCACGCGCCTGTGCGCCCTCGACGGCCTGCAGCGCACCATTTACGTCAGCGGCTTTGCCAAGATCCTGGTGCCGGGCTGGCGTGTCGGCTTCATGGCCGCGCCACCCGCGCTGGTCGAACGATTGCTCGACACCAAACTGCTGGCAACGCTGACCACGCCGGCATTGTTAGAAAAAGCGCTGGCCTGGTGCATAGACCAGGGCCAGCTGCGCCGCCATGCAGAGCGCATCCGCAGCCGGCTTGACGTGGCCCGGGCCCGGTCAGTGAAATTGGCGCTGGCACATGGTTGCACTTTTGCGGCAGAGCCTGCCGGGCTCTTTGGTTGGGTTGACACCGGTGTGGATACCGACGCGCTGGCGCAGCGCATGCTGGACGAAGGTTATTTGCTGGCGCCTGGTGCGCTGTTTCATGCGGCGCGGCAGCCCAGCACCCTGATGCGCATCAACTTTGCAACCACGCAGGACGCGGCTTTCTGGAAGGTGTTTGCGCGCATGCGAGGTTAATTGACCCGATTTCACAAATAGATATGCTGCCTTTAAATTTGCGCTTCCAGACCTGACCGACCATGACAACTTCAAACTCCCTTATACCGGCCCGGCCTCTTTTGATAGGCTGCGCCGCGGGCTTTTCCGGCGACCGGGTGGACGCTGCAGGCCCGGTGGTGGACACGCTGATTGCGCGCGGCGGCCCGGCCTTTTTGATTTTTGAAACGCTGGCCGAGCGCACGCTGGCGCTGGCCCAGCTGCGCCGCCGCGCCAACTCCGATGCCGGCTACGAACCGCTGCTGGACGACCTGCTGCGCCCGGTGCTGGCGCGCTGCCTGCAGCACAACATTCGCATCGTCAGCAACTTTGGCGCGGCTAATCCGCTGGCGGCAGCGCGGCATATACAGCGCATGGCCCTGGAGCTGGGGCTGGACGCACCGCGCATCGCCGTGGTCGGCGGGGATGACCTGTCGGGGCAGGCGCACCGCCCGCTGCTGCGCGCCCAGCTGGGCAGTGCGGTAGACAGCATAGAAATGGTCAGTGCCAACGCCTACATAGGCGCCGAGGCAATAGCGGCGGCGCTGGATGCAGGCGCGCAGATTGTGGTGTGCGGCCGCGTGGCCGACCCTTCGCTTGCAGTGGGCCCAGCGATGTCGCATTTTGGCTGGCGCGCTGACGACTGGGACCGCCTGGCGCGCGCCACCATGGCCGGCCATCTGCTGGAATGCGGCGCCCAGGTTTGCGGCGGTTACTTTGCCGATCCGGGCTACAAGGATGTGCCCGCCCTGCACGCCGTCGGTTACCCCATAGCCGAGATTGATGCCGACGGCAACTGCGTCATCGGCAAGGCCGACAACACCGGCGGCCTGGTCAGCCTGGCCACCGTAAAAGAACAGTTGTTGTATGAGCTGCACGACCCGGCGGCCTACCTCACGCCCGATGTCGTCGCCGACATCAGCAACGCACATATTGAGCAGCTCGCTCCTGACCGCGTCGCGCTGACCGGCGTGTGCGGCCATCCGCGGCCGGCCAGCCTGAAGGTCAATGTCTGCCATGAAGGCGGCTGGCTGGCCGAGGGCGAAATCTCTTACGCCGGCCCGCGTGCCGAAGCCCGCGCGCGTCTGGCTGCCGATGTGCTGCGCCAGCGCCTGCCAGCCCTGGCCTTGCGGGTAGATCTGATAGGTGCCCTGAGCGTGATGGCCGACGATGGCGGCCTGCTGCTGGCGACCACGGCCGCAGGCGACGCGCGCGATGTGCGCCTGCGGGCAGCCGCCACCCATGCAGACAAGGCGCAGGCAGAGCGTCTGCTGCGCGAAGTCACCGCGCTGTACTGCTGCGGCCCGGCCGGCGGTGGTGGCGTGCGCACCACCCTGACGCCGCGGCTCAACACCTTGTCATGCCTGGTGCCGCGTGATGCTGTGCCTGTGCGCTTTGACATGCTTGACAAAGGAGCCAGGCCATGAACGCCAACACTGAATTCATCACCGTGCCGCTGTATCGGGCGGCCCACGGACGCACAGGCGATAAGGGCAACCGCTCCAATATCAGCGTGATTGCCTGGCATGCCGCCTTGTACCCGGCAATGCTCGAACAAGTTACAGAAGCAGCAGTCGCGCGTCACTTTGCGCATCGGCGTCCGGCGCGGGTCCAGCGCTTTGCGTTGCCGCAACTCGCGGCCATGAACTTCGTGCTCGACGACGTACTCGACGGCGGCGTCAACGACGCGCTCAACCTCGACACGCACGGCAAGGCGTTGTCGTACTGGCTGCTCGACATGCCGATACAGATTCCGGCTTCGCTGGCGCACCTGCTGGCCGGCAACTGACAGCCTGATTTTTTTCAAACCAACGCATTTAACGGAGACGACATGAAATCAAACCCATCCAACCATTTCCTTCCTGCTGGCCAGCGGCTGCGGCCCGTCATGCTTGCCGTGGCCGCCCTCGGCGTCATCGGTGTGCTTTCGCCAGCGCAGGCGCAGGGGTTTCCGGACAAGCCCATCACCTTCGTCGTGCCCTTTGCCGCCGGCAGTGCCACCGACCAGCTGGCACGCGCCATCGGCCAGGCAGTAACCAACGTCAGCAAGGTCAGCGTCATTGTGGACAACAAGCCCGGCGCCAACAGCTTTATCGGCGCGCAGGCAGCAGCCAAGGCCAAGGCCGACGGCTACACCGTTTTCATCACCACCAACACCACGCAGGCGGCCAACGAGCACCTGTTCAAAAAGCTGCCCTATGAACCGGTAAAAGACTTCGCGCCCATCACCGCCCTGGGCCGCGGCGGCCAGATCATGGTCGTCAACCCGGCCCTGCCGGTCAAAAACGTCAGCGAGTTCATCGCGTTGGCCAAGTCGAAGCCGGGCAAGCTGTCGTTTGGCAGTGGCAGTTCGTCAAGCCGGGTGGCCGGCGAGCAGTTCAAGCAGATGACGGGCACCTACATCCTGAACATTCCCTACAAGAGCAACCCGCCCGCCGTGACCGACCTGCTGGGCGGCCAGATCGACATGATGATCACCGACATGGCCACCGGACTGCCGCAGGTCAAGGCCGGTAAGCTCAAGGCCCTGGGCGTATCCACCCGCCAGCGCTCACCGCTGGCACCCGACGTGCCGACGATTGCCGAAGCAGGTGTCAAAGGCTATGAGATGACCTACTGGTTTGCCGCCTATGCACCGGCCGGCACACCCCTAGAGGTGGTCGCCAAACTCAGCGACCTGTTGGTCAAGGCGGCGCACAGCCCGTCAGCAGCACCTTTTTATCAGGCTACCGGCACCGAGATCTTCACCAGCAACCCCGAAGACCTGCGCACCTTCCAGGCCGCAGAAACCCTCAAATGGGGCAAGATCATCAAGGCGGCGGGGATCGTGCCAGAGTGAGGCTAGTATTTAATTGCTATTAATTCAATAGCTAAAGGTGCCCGAAATACGAGGGCAGCGGGCACTTCTAATCATTTTTTTGTCTGTAAAAGACAATTCGACCAGTTCGCCTACTTCGCCAGCATCCAGCCAACCGTTTGCGACACCACGTCGGACTCCAGCCCGTTGAAGCCGTGGTAGGCGAAGGCTTCGCAGGGGTCGCCGCGGTTGCTGCCGCCTTTGAATGTGAGCAGCTGTTTGCGTGGCGAGCTGGTGAGCTTGTCCATCATCGCGGGGACGTTGCTGTAAGCGCAGAGCCGGCAGCCGTCCTGTTCGTGGTGGACCACCAGCACCGGTATGGCCAGCTTGTCGAGGGCCATGTCGGGCACCGCGCGGTTGCTGCGGTCTTCCAGCATGATGGACGAGGTCAGCACCAGTCCGTCAGGCCCTGCCGCCTTGTCGCCACTGGTAGCGACTGCGATGGCCGCCGCTGACTGCGTGCCGCGGCTGGTGCCGATCAGCCACACTGGCAATGCGTTTTGCGTACGCGACCAGGCGATGACGGCCTTGACGTCGGCCAAGTGTTCCGGCGTCTGGCGAAAGCCACTGAGGAAGGGCGGGGTCTGGCGGTCGGACGGTGCATCGACGATCACCACCTGCACGCCTTGGTCTGCAAACAGCTGGCGTGCGCGCACCAGGAAATTACCCTTGCCGTATTGCATGTCGCCGCCGGCGTAGATCTGCAAGCCGCCGTGGCCGCCGGCAAACAGTATGGCGACCGCTTTGGGCTCGGGCGGCGTCAGCACCAGCATGCGCTGCGTTACGCCGGCGCGGGTGGGAACGTCCACCACCCTGGCCGCGGTTTGTGAGACGGCGTGGCCGGCGTAAAACAGCAGCAGGGTGAGGAGCCAGGTGGTGAGGGTCTTGTGCATGGCGGCTATCGTAGCCGAGCCATCGGTCACAGATAAATAGTGGCTGCAGCCCTCGGGATACGGGTGCCTGCAGCTATGGATTCAATAGCGATCTATTTTTAGCCTTCGAGGAAGTTGCCAGCCGAAAAACGCACGGGTGGCCGGCAAGGTCAAAGCTCAAGTCGGCTGGGTCCTTGCCTTCCGCTACGGTATTAAGCCGATGCAGGTGGGCGTGTTTGACCCCTGATCACACCTTGTAGTCGAACCGCGGTGATCGCTTTTCTTTCAAGGATGCAAGCCCTTCTTTCAATTCGGGACCATTGAACGAAAGTATCTCCAGCGCTGCCGAGTTGTCGAATGACGGGCCTGCCATGCGTAGCCAATTGTTGAGCGCGTGCTTGCTCCAGCGGATGGGGCGCTGCGCACCGCGTGCGAGGCGCTCGGCTACCTTCACCGACTTGGCTTCCAGTTCATCGTCTTCTACACACAGCGACACCACTCCTATGCGCTCGGCTTCTTCTCCGGAAAGGGGCTCGCAGGTCAAGATGTAGTACTTCGCCTTGGCCATGCCACACAGCAACGGCCAGATGAGTGCCGCGTGGTCGCCGGCGGCCAGGCCAAGGCGGGTGTGGCCATCAATGATGCGTGCCGTTTTTGCAGCAATGGAAATGTCTGCGAGCAGCGCTGCAGCAAGGCCAGCGCCAACAGCCGGGCCGTGGATCGCGGAGACGATTGGTTTGGAGCAGTTGATCATGTTGTAGCAAAGCTCGCGAAACTCTTTCAGGGCTGCGACCTGCATGCTGTAGTCATTCATGATGCGTTCGATCATGCTGAAGTCGCCGCCAGCAGAAAACGCCGAGCCAGCGCCGCGGATGATTGCCACATTCACGTCGGGATCCTCATCCACAATTTTCCACACGTTGGTGAGCTCACCATGAGCCTCCCAGTTCAGCGAGTTCATGGTCTCCGGACGGTCGAGTGTGATGCGGAGTACACGTTCGGCGGGCCAGTCGAACTTGAGGTAAGTAAAGCCGGCGTATCTATCGGTCATTAGTATTTCCTTCTGTGGTTGATGAAAATTGTCAGGGAACTTCTTGCGTCACGAACCGGCGGATCGTGGGTGGGATAAACATCTGCTGGTAGTAAAGGGCTTCGTTGCTGGCGGCGATGTGCCGCACGATGTCCATCTGCGCAACCAAGGATCCCGCAGGCACACCAATGTGCTGCGCGATGTCGCGGGGTGCGCTAATCAGCGTCATCGTCTGGCTCACGCCACCTGGTGGCACTTGTGCTTCGAGGGCGAGTAGCGTCTTGAAGTTGGTGCCCCCTAATTCCGCCGCGGAGCGCGACGCCAGTCCGGTAAAACGGTCCCCGTCGAAATAAAAGCGGTTGAAGACTTCAAGCTCGTCATTCACAGTGAGCACGCGGTTCAACTGAATGATCCTTGCCCTTGCCGAGAAGTGCTGACTCCAAGAGCCTTTTCGGCGTGGAACTTTACGTTCCACGACTTCAGAAAAAACCGGCAGCAGCGTGCGTCCGTCGTCATCGAGAAAGCAGCAGTGCGCTACATCGTCAATGCGGTGCGGAGCATTCGCTACAAAGCTGCCGCTGCCTTGCTGGCGCCGCACTACCCCTGCTTCGGTCAGGTCACGCAAGGCCCGCTGCACGGTGCCCATGCTTAGACCGGTCGCATCAGCAAGTTCGGTCTCGGTTGGCAGGCGATCGCCGGCAATCCAGTTTCCAGCATGAATGCTGCTGAGGATGGTCAGGCGCAAGAGCGTGTGCTTGACCAGGGTGCCGCCATTTTTTGCAACGTGTTGCATGGCCTGGGCAAGGTTACGTAACTTGGCTGGATCAACAGGCGTCTTGGTTTTCATGGTTTTTTTAACGGGTCGTTTGACAGTTATAAATACTATAGAGTATTATGAAAAAAATTGGAAGTTACTTATGGCCCTCGACTTTTCTTTTTCACGGGAACACGAAGCGTGGCGCTCGCACGTACGGAATTTCGCACTCCGTGAGTTGCAGCCCCACAGCCGTCGGTGGGACGAAGAAGGCAGCTTGCCACGCGAGGCCATTCGCAAGATGGCCGACGCAGGCATCCTGGGAGTCATTGGCAAACCGGAACTTGGCGGTTCAGGGCGCGATTACGTAAGTTTGGGCATCACCATCGAAGAGCTTGCTGCTGCTGACGTGAGCTGTGCCCTCATTGCATGGCAGCAGGCAACGCACACACACTTTTTTCCCGGCTGGGGTGACGACACGGTGCGCGCGGTTTATTCTGGCAATTGCGTGGTGGCGCTTGCAACGTCTGAGGAAAACGCAGGGTCTGACCTTTCGGCCATAGAGGTCACGGCCGTGGAGGACGGCGGTTATTACCTGATCAACGGTACCAAAATCCACGTAAGCACTGTTCCAGGCGCTGACATCCTGGCGGTGTCGGCAAAAATTGTCATTGCAGAAAACGTCAAGCCGAAGATGGTGCTGCTTCGGGTGCCTACAAACCTGCCGGGTGTCACCACCTCCGTTATGGAGCAAATGGGAGCACGGGCACATATGTTGGGCGAGGTGCATTTTGACAATGTACGCGTGCCAGTCAACGCAACCTTGGGTGGTGCGGGTGACGGCAAAGCAATTATGTACGCGCGCTTCAACGTCTCGCGGTGCCTATCCCCTTTGGCGGCGCTCGGTGCCGCGGGCGCAGTGCTACGCGAGACGATTGATTTTTCGAAGAAGCGAATTGTCTATGGCCGCGCTATCGCGACCAATCAGTCCATCAGCTTTCCGCTTGTCGAGCATCACGCAAAGATAGAGGCTGGACGACTCCTCGCCTACCGCGCCTTGGTTGCCAATGATCTGGGCGAGGACGCGACAGCTGACGCAGCCATGGCGAAATGGTTTGGCATTTCCACGGGTGTCTCGGTTATCCAGGACTGCTTGCAAATGTTTGGCGCGAACGGGTACCTGCGCGACAACGGGATCGAGCAACGGCTGCGCGACGTCTATTCCTTTCTTTTCACCGGAGGCACTCTTAACATCATGAAA
Source organism: Polaromonas sp. (assembly GCA_025362825.1). Lineage (GTDB taxonomy): Bacteria > Pseudomonadota > Gammaproteobacteria > Burkholderiales > Burkholderiaceae_C > Polaromonas. Next base: position 10,141 of record JANYFF010000358.1, read on the forward strand.
CTGATTTTGGTACGTCAACTTTTGGGTGCTGAATACGCGGGGCTCCGCACGTGAGCGGCCCATTAGCCGGGTACCGCGTACTCGAACTCGGCTCTACCGTAGCAGGCCCGTTTTGCGGCAGGCTACTGGCTGACTTTGGCGCAGAAGTGATTAAGGTCGAACCGCCTGAGGGCGATCCGGTGCGCACGATGGGCAAGCATGTTGACGGCAGGTCACTTTATGCTGCCAGTATCCTGCGCAACAAACAGTTGGTATCGCTTGATTTGCGCAAGCCTGAAGCGCGCAGCGTGGTACGAAAACTGGCTGCCCAGTGTGATGTGGTTGTCGAAAACTTTCGCCCTGGAACGCTTGAAAAATGGGGCATCGGGTACGAACAGATGCGTGAGGACAACCCAGGGCTGGTGATGGTTCGCATCAGCGGCTTTGGCCAGACCGGGCCGTATAGCGAGCGGCCCGGCTACGGATTTCTTGGCGATGCCATAGGCGGCATGCTGCACATCAACGGCTACCCTGACCGCCCGCCCGTGCGGGCTGCCGTTCCTGTCACTGATATGGTGACGGCGCTGTATGGCGCATTTGGCGCGGTCATGGCACTGCTTTCACGTAGTAAAACCGGCCAAGGCCAAATTGTCGATGCCTCGCTATATGAAAGCTCCTTTAGTCTGATGGAGGCACATGTGCCGGCTTACGAAAAACTGGGTCACATCGCCATGCGGGCCGGCTCCAGCCTTCCTGGCAGCACGCCTAACAATCTTTATCCAACCGCAGATGGTGGATTTATCGCTCTGGCGGCGTCCAGTGACGCCGTGTTCAAGCGCCTTGTGGTGGTCATGGGCCAACCCGAGCTCTCGGACGACCCGCGTTTTGTGGGTGCTATAGACCGTGTGCAGCATCAGGTTGCGCTGGACGCGATCATCAGCGAATGGACCGGTGGTTTTGCTTTGGACGAACTTGAGCCGATGCTGCACGCGCGCGACGTTCCCGCATCGAGGGTGTTCACCATGGCCGATATTTTTCAAGATCCGCATTTTGCCGCGCGTGGCACGATCACGCACGCGCCGGACCCGGTGCTGGGCAGTGTTGCGATGCCGGCACCGGCACCGCGTCTGTCCATCACGCCAGGCGAGGTTCGGCACGCCGGTGGCGACGTTGGTGCGAACACCATTGACGTATTGCGCACCATCGGGCGCTTGAACGAAGACGAAATCCTGGCGCTGCTGGACAGTGGCGCTGCCTTTGACCTGACCCATGCGCGCAGCCTCAAGCCGCGCCTTACAGAGAGCCCTTTATGAAGCCCAGCAACGTACTTTTTATCTTTTCGGATGAGCACGACCCGCGTTATATGGGCAGCGCAGGTCATCCCTTCGTTAAAACGCCCAACCTGGACAAACTGGCGGCGCGCGGCACACGATTCACCAACGCCTGGACGCCGTGCCCGGTCTGTGTGCCGGCGCGTGCCAGCCTGGCCACGGGGCGTTATGTTCACGACATTGGCTACTGGGACAATGCCATTGCCTATGAGGGCCGCGTGCCGGGCTGGGGCCATCGCATGCAGCAGGCGGGTCTTCGGGTCGAGTCGATTGGCAAACTGCACTACCAGGACAAAAAGGCTCCCACCGGATTTGACCAGCAGCATGAGCCGATGCATATTCTCAACGGCATTGGCCAGTTATGGGGCTCTGTACGTGATCCTATGCCGCCGCTTGCGGGGCCCTCCGCTCTCTACAAAAATGTCGGACCTGGCACCTCGAACTACAACCGCTATGACATGCGTATTGGTGAAGTCACCGCCGAGTGGCTGGAGGCGCGTGCGCGCACGCCAGACGAAAAACCGTGGATGCTGTTTGCCGGCTTTGTGGCCCCCCACATGCCGCTGGTGGTGCCGCAAGAATTCCTTGAGCCCTACCTGCGCGAAGACATACGCCTGCCCAAGCTGCTGCCCCGCGACGGGTACGTGCGGCACCCCTGGGTAGAACGCATGACAACTTTTTGGGACCATGACGCGACATTCGACTCCGACGAACGCCGGCTGCTCGCCATTGCCTGCTACTTTGGCCTCATCAGCTACCTTGACCATCAGGTTGGCAAGGTTCTTGATGTGTTGGAAAGATGTGGCTTGGCAGAGACCACGCGCATTGTCTACAGCAGCGACCACGGGGACAACCTGGGTACGCGCGGTTTGTGGAACAAAGACGTTTTGTACCGTGAGGCCACGGGCATTCCGATGATCATCGCCGGACCGGGCGTGCCGCAGGGCGTCTGTACCACCAATGTCGGGCTGACCGATCTTTACCCTACTTTCCTGAATGCATTGGGTGTTCCGCTAACGCAGGCAGAGCAGAGCCTGCCCGGTCGATCGCTCTTTGACATTGCGTGCGAGCCGGACGACGCCAGCCGAATCGGCTTCAGCGAGTACCACGCGGTAGGCGCGCCGAGCGCTGGTTTCATGCTTACGCGGGGACGTTTTAAATACCACTATTACGTCGGTTATGCGCCAGAGTTGTTTGATCTGCAGCTTGACCCTGAAGAGACGCACGACCTGGCGGCGAATCCCGCCTATCAACAAACGCTTGCCGAATTTGAAACCACCTTGCGGTCCATGCTTGACCCCGAAGTCGTGGATCGCGAGGCCAAGGACGATCAGAACGCACTGATTGAACGCTTTGGCGGACGCGAGGCGGCACTGAGCCTGGGTTACCCCGGTGAGACGCCAACCGACAAAAGATTCAGCGCCGCCGCTAACTGAAATCTGAAAAAACAAGACCTACAAC